>MNXK01000198.1 GCA_001872165.1 Anaerolineae bacterium CG2_30_58_95 | reverse complement strand
CCGGTGCGTGTCCCGGCCTGGGGCGAGACGGATGCCGGCGTGCAGCGCATGTTTCGCGATACCGTGCGCCAGATATTACGCTCGCATGTGCGCCCGGCGGAACTGGAAGACAAGGCGCTGCGCCTGGCCGATTCGCTGTGCGGGATCGGACTTCTGGAACAGTTCCTGCGCGAGCCGGATGTGGAGGAAATCTATGTCCGGCACGGCGAGGTCGCCATCGAACGCGGTGGGATGCTCCAGCGCAATGTCATCCACGCTCCTGACACCTATTGGGAAAGCCTCGTCAAGCACGTCGCGGATGCGCGCGGACAGGAAATCTCCCCCCGCCATCGCGCCGTGCTGGTGGACCTGCCCAGCGGGGAACGCTTCACCGGTCTGCTCCCGCCGCTCTCGGACGGGCCGGCGATCAACATCCGCCGCTATGGAGCGAAAGATCTGGGCATGCAGGACTTGCGCGCTTTTGGTGCGTTCGACCAGTACCAGCCGCGCCTGACCGGAAACCTCGATGACATCCTCGACCACGATCTGCGCGCACGCGTCGCGTGTCTGCCGGAGGGTTCGATAGATCGTTTCCTGGCCTGGGTGGTGGCAGCGCAGGCAGGCAACATCGTTTTTGCCGGCGAGTTCTCTTCCGGCAAGACCACCCTGTTGAATGCCATCAGCCAGTATTTCCCGCCGAATGCCCCGATTGCCATCCTTGAAACCTTCAAGGAATTACAGCCTCCTGAACGCCTGTTCCAGATGCGGGCAATTGCGCCTTCGATGCTCCTGCCAGGACAAGAGGAGGTCGCCACGATGGACTGGGTGCTGAACGTGGTGTACACCCGCACCAACCCGGCCGCCATCCTGCTCTCCGAGATCGTTTCACCTGGCGAAGCGATGCAATTTCTGATGGCGGCGAACCTCGGCCGGCGCGCCTATTCCACCATCCACGGCGGGACGGTGAGGGCAGCACTGCGCCGGCTAGAGAAATTCGCCCTCCAGGAGCAGTCCGAGATCGGACGCGAGGTGGTGCGTGAATTGATTGTGGGCGGCGTCAACCTGATCGTGCACCTGGCGCGCAATCCGCAGAACGGGCGCGTCTTCCGCTTTGTAGCCGAAGTAGCGTTGGTCACCGGCATGGCGCCAGACGGCACGTACCAGCTCGAAACGTTGTATTCAGGTTGGAAGTCAGAGCAGGGAATGGGCGCCGCCCATCTGCTGCATCACGCCAGGGAGAATCTATGAACCTGAGTTCGTTGTCGCCGGCCATCTTCTACTGGATCGTCACCATCCTCTTTGCGCTGGGTGTGTACCTGCTCTCCCGTCAGGCGTTTGAGATTGCTGTCGATCTAGCCGCCGGCCTGGTCGGTTACCTGCGCCGCCGGTTCCAGCCAAGAGTGATGCGCCGTCTGATTGTTTTCCAAGAACAGGCAGGGGTACAACCGGACGAAAAGGAAAAAAAGAGCCTGTCGCTCCGCCTGATCCTGTACGGCCTGAGCCAGTTGCGGGTCGCCTGGATCGCCCTGGGCGTGCTGGCTGCGCTGATATTTGCCGATGCGCTGTATTCGCCGGTTGCGCTAACCGTCATTCTTGTCGGCGGCGAACTGTTCCGCGCCCAGGCGTTCTCCCGGCGCATGGCCCGCCTAAACGAGGACGCGGCCAACCTGATCGTGCAGTTTGGCAGCCGCTACCCTTTGACCCGCTCCATGACCCGCACGCTGCGGGATGCGGCGGATACGCTGCCGGGCGGGGTGGTGCGGCAGGCTGTGGAGCAATGTGTCATCCGACTGAACATGAACCAGAACTCGGTTGAGGCAATGAAACCGCTGCGCGCCATAGCTCATCCGGTGATAGACCGCTTCACCAGCCTGGTTGCGGACGTGCAGGACACCAACCAGGAGGTCTTCATGGACACGTTGCGCCTGCTGCGTGAGGATGTGGAAAGCCGCCTGGAATTGCGCCAGCAGGCGCGGCAGTCGCTCACACTGGTACGCGGCACGACGCGCGCCTTGCAGGCGGTGGTCGTGGCGGCGATGACGGCGGCCAGCCTGCTCCCAAACTGGCGCAGTTATTTTGTCGCCAGTTCCAGGAACTGGATGTTGTTCGTAGGGATGCTGGTTGTCGCCGCCCTGGGTAGTTTCTACGTCGAGGCGGAACTGCGCCTGCTGGAGGCCTGATGGAAGTCTTTTGGCTGACTACTCTCTTGTTCGCCATGGGTGTCTTTATCGTCGCCTACCTGCTGCTTTCCTGGCTGGTCGAGGCGGTCATGTGGCTGCTATACCATCACAGGCGGCGCATTCCCCGGATTTTGGAGCTCGCCAGCGGAGCAGGGAAGGCGCAAACACGCCAGCCAGACAACCTCGCCGAAGACCGCATCCACTGGCCGTACGTTTACGCTCTGTCGCTTCTGGCCGGTCTGGGAGTGTACTTGTTTACGCAGCAAATGATGGCGTTGTTCCTGGCAGTCGTGCCGTTTGCCGTGCGCATCTGGCTGGACAACTACCGCAAGCGACGGCAGAACGACGAAGCGCTGGCCTTCCTGATGGACGTGCGCATCGTCCTGCCGCTGCAAGGCTCGCTACTGCGTGCTTTACAAGAAGTAGCCCGCAGGGGCAGCACGCGGCTGGCGCGGCTCACCGCCCGCTATCTGGGCAGTGGATTTCAGGGCAGTGGCCTGGAATTGCTCGACCGCCTGGCGCAAGCCACGCGCCTGCCGTCCCTGGCCGACCTGGTCGCCTGGACACACGCGGCCGAAGCGGGAACGCTTGCCAGCGACGCGCCCTTCGAGCATGCGCTCTCACGCTTACGGAGCGAAATGTACACCGCAGCGAGAGAGCAAATGCAACGCATCCCAACCCGCCTGACCGTCCTCGTCCTGCCGGCCCTGCTTGGCCCGACCATCGTGGTTTTGCTGTATCCGGTGGTCGCCCGCCTGCTGGCCGGCATGGGAGGCGCAGGTTGGAACGGAGGCTTTTGAGCCTGCCGAGAAAGGAGAAGAACAACTTATCAGAGAACATCCAGACGATCAGTTTTAGGCCAACATGCTCTGTATGCTTGTTTGGCCGGCGAAAGAAATGTCGCCGAATCAGTGTCAATCCTGTCAAATCGAAATAATGGTAGCCAGCAGGCTGCCATAAAGGAGAAGTAAATCATGTTTACCAAACACAAAGGTGATGCAATCCTGGAATGGGTTGTCCTTGGCGCGCTGGTGATCGCCGTGGTCGGCGTGGTGGCCTATACCATCGCCAAGAACGGCGGCACGCAAGGCACAGCCTTGGCGACGTGGATCACCAGCATCGCTGTCCCGGCCGCACATCCATAAACTATTGTCGGCAAACGCCAGGGGGTGGGTTTTTCGCCCCCTGGCTCAACCGACAACTGGAGGAAGGGAATCCCATGTTTACTACCCATCGCGGTGACGCCATCCTGGAATGGATCATTCTCGGCGCGGTAGTCATCGCTGTAGCCGGGGCTGCCTTGTATGCAGTGACCCATAGCATCGCCATAAAATTACAGGAGATCAATGTTCAGATCGGCTCGTGAAAAGGGGCAGGCCTCGCTGGAACTGATCCTGGTGCTTATGATCCTCGTGCCGTTGCTCTTTGGCGGGATCGAGCTGGTGCGTGGCGTCGGCATCCGTCACGCCCTGGACAGCGGCGTGGGTGTTGCCACACGCGCCCTCAGTCTAGACCCGTCCCAATGGAGTTGGGCGACTTCGGTGATCAACCAGGCAGTCACCGGCAACCTGCTTGGCGGCGGTTCGGTCAGCACGCCCGTAGTGACGGTTTATAACGCTGGCGGGAGCGCAATCTCTGCGGGTGCTCTGGCGAGCCTGCCATTTGGTGCAGCCTTTCGGCTGGAGGCGGTCGTCACCTACACCCCGGAGATCACCCTGGTCGGTGGGCAGACCATCACCATTCGCGTCTCGCATTGGGGCATTATCGAGAGGTATCCGTGAACCCTCGATATGTCGCCCTGGTTCTTTATCACAGCGAATGGCTGGAATTTCAACAGATGTTTCCCGAAGCAGCCAGGTATTTGCGTAAGAAAATTGCCACAGGCTCTACGGAAGTGGACAATCTCGTGAAAGACCTGATCACAACGCCGTCGGATTGTGTTTCGCCTGGGCTGTTCAGGCAAAAAGAACGCGGGCAAGTCGCCGTACTCGGTGCGGTACTCATCATGCTCTTTATCCTGCTGGCAGCGGCCGTGGTGGACGTGTACGCGCTGCTGGAGGCGCGCAACTGGGGTTATCAGGCTGCGCAGCAGGCGGCGCTGGCGGGCATCTCCAATGGGCGGGATTGGGCCAGCCTGAACCCGCCGCCTTGCACCGGCGGGCCTGCGCCCATCCGCCTGGCGTCATCTACGGCGCAGAGTGCGGCGGTAAATTTGCTCCAGCAGGAGATGACGCTGCGCGGCATCAGTGGTTATACCTACGATGTGCGCGTTCTACCGGATTACAACGGCGGCTCGATCCCTGGCTACCCGCCGCTCCCGATCCGCCTGGGCGCCGGGCGTGGGAACTGGTCAAGCGGCGAACCTGCGGTGGGCGTGTACCTGTCCTTTCCGGTGAGCACGTTTTTGTTATCCTTTGTCGGACGCCCGACCGTGCAGATCAACGTCTTTGCTTCGGCAGGCGTACACCAGCCGGAAGGGGCCTGTACGCCATAATGGTTGCGCAGTCAACAACCATGATGGTCGCGAAGTACGCGACCAAAGTGGTCGCGTTCTCAGCGACCATAATCTAATCGTGGAGGTGAGCTATGCTTTCTGCCGAAGGCCTATCGGTAACTTTCTGGTGTCGGCTGGCCTGGATTGCCATAGTCGGCGCATTGCTGGTCACGATGGCCGCCATCCCAGGGGCGAATGACACCCTGGCGCTGGTGGTGGATATTTCCCTGTTGGCCGTGTTTGCCGTCGCCAACTTCAAGATTAGCGAACACAACCGGCGACTTTCAGGGGCAAATTCGGAATGAAAAAATACATCGTCAGCAACCCCGGTACTGTCCTTGTCGGAGCACTGATCGTAATTCTGATCAGTATGATGATGGCATCTATGGTTGCCAAGAACGCAACCACTTTGGTTGCCAAGAACGCAACCACCTTCCTGACCACTACGCCAGCGACGACGGCGGCGGCTGCGCCAACAACAACGATTCCAATGCCAACGAAGCAGCTAACCACCACTGCCACGCGTACGCCCGTGCTGGCTATGCCATCTGCCACGCGCACGCCCGTGCTGGTTGTACTAACTAACACGCCTACTCCAACGACCGCGCCGCAGATGGCGGTTGTGAACTCAACGGAGTCCACGGGAGCGTACCTGCGCGAAGAACCATACGGGCGCATCATCGAAACCATGCCAAATGGAACGCAGGTGCAAATTCTGGATGACGAGCCGGTTGACCTGATGGGCGTGATTTGGGTGCATGTGATGGTGTGGTGGGACAGCACGCATGTCGCCAATGGTTGGACGGCGCAGAAGCTGCTCAGTTATGGTAGCCTGAAATATGGCTACCATTATCTGCCGACCGGGGGCAGCATCTCGCCTGATGAGGCTTGTGCTGATCTGCCCAGAATAGTGCAGGCTGCTGTGCCTGCCCCTGGCTTGCAGTTTGCTTCGCCGGGAGGAGAGGCCAGGTCGGTCTCCGTGTATGGTGTCATCTCAGGCGAGACGGAGAGCCGGACTGATGAGAGTGGGATTGAGTTCGACCTCGCCAGGCTTTTCTATCTCGATGATGGTGAACTGCGCGCCCTGTGGTTTGCGACCGGTTATGTGGACGGTAACGGAACGTACTACCCGATGAGCATCACCGACCCTCGCGGCCAGCGAGCCTGGGCGACCCGCCAGGAAGCTGAAGCCATCTTCCGGCAGTCCGGGAAGGGCCTTCGCCTGATCCTGA
>MNXK01000066.1 GCA_001872165.1 Anaerolineae bacterium CG2_30_58_95 | reverse complement strand
CAGTCCAACTCTCGCTGACCGGTACACCGGCAATCGGCTACCAGGCCGGGGATGCGGCCCTGGATCCGGCTGAAGTGGTCATCTCCGGCCCGGAATCGTTGGTCAACCAGGTTGCAAACGTCAGCCTCTCGTTAGACCTCTCAGGTCTACGTCAAAACATCGAGACCACGCTCGTTCTCCAGGCGCTGGACGACAAAGGCGCGCCGGTCAGCGGCCTGACCTTGAACCCGGATAGCGTCCAGGTTGGCTTACCCATTACGCAGCAAGGCGGTTACCGCGATCTGGCTGTCAAAGTTGTGACCATCGGAAGGCCTGCCAATGGCTATCGTCTGACCAATATCGCACCCATCCCGCCTGTGGTCACAGTATTTTCATCCAATTTCGAACAAGTTAACGCCTTGCCCGGCTACGTCGAGACTGACCCGCTCGACCTGAACGGCGCCAGCGCCGACATCGAAACGCGCCTGAACTTGAACCTGCCCCTGGGCGTGACGCTGGTCGGCGAGCAGAGCGTGCTGGTGCAGGTTGGCATCTCGGCCATCCAGGGCAGCCTGACCCTGACCAACCTGCCGGTAGAGATCAACAACCTCTCTTCTGGCTTGCAGGCGCATTTCTCTCCCGATAAAGTGGCTGTCCTCCTCTCCGGCCCGTTACCGGCATTGAATACGCTGGTTCCCGCCGACGTTCACGTTATCATCGATGCCAAGGGCTTGACCCCGGGGACGTATCAACTCACGCCGACTATCCAACTGCTCATCGAAGGTGTGACGGTCGAGTCTATCCTGCCTGGGACGGTCGAGGTGGTCATCAGTAAGAAGACCACGCCGTAGGACCTATCCCGAAAAACGCTCCAGCCGCCGTCCTCGGCGGCGGGGACGCCGCCGGGAGCCGGTTATCCGGATAGGCCCTTAGGCAGCTAACCCCCGTTCCCCCTTCCCTTCGAGGAAAGGGGCAGAGGGATAGGACAGAAAATAATGCCCAAACCCATTGTCGCTTTAGTCGGACGCCCCAACGTGGGCAAGAGCACCCTCTTCAATCGCCTGGCTGGAGAGCGTCTGGCAATCGTGGACGATACGCCCGGCACCACCCGTGACCGCATTTTCGCCGAGGCGGAGTGGAACGGCATTCCCTTCGACATCGTGGATACGGGCGGCATTGACCCGACCTACGGCGGCAAATCCCCGCTCTCGGTCGGCTCGGCAGATTTTATCGAGCAGATCCGTGAACAGGCCCTGGTGGCAGTACACGAGGCGGAGGCGGTGTTATTCCTCACCGACGGCGCGGAAGGCGTCACGCCGGCTGACCGCGAGGTGGCCGAAATTTTGCGTCGCTACCAAAAGACTGTAGACGACCCTTCGACTGCCCCTTCGCTAGCTCCTTCGCTTCGCTCAGGACATGGCTCAGGGCTTCGGCTCAGGGCAGGCAAACGCTGGCCGCCCATCTTCCTGGTAGTCAACAAGTGTGAAAGCGCCAACCGCCGCGACCAGGCGATCCAGTTCTACGAACTCGGCCTGGGCGACCCGTACCCGATCTCTAGTCTGCACGGCATGGGGACTGGCGACCTGCTCGACGATCTCGTCGCGGCTTTCCCAATCCCGGCCGAGGAAGAGGCAGACGAGTCGGTCAAGATCGCCATCGTCGGCAAGCCCAACGCCGGGAAGTCCAGCCTGCTGAACAAATTGGTGGGCGCGGAGCGGGCGATCGTCAGCCCGATACCTGGCACGACACGCGACGCCATAGACACCCAAATCGAATTCAATGGCCTGCCCATCACGTTGATTGACACGGCCGGCATTCGCCGGCGCGGCAAGATCGAGCCGGGCGTGGAGAAGTACAGCGTGCTGCGCTCGTTCAAAGCCATCGAGCGCGCCGATGTGGTGCTGTTGCTGATTGACGCCACCACCGGCATCACCGCCCAGGATGCCCACATTGCCGGCTTTATCATAGAAGCCTGGAAGAGCACCGTCGTGCTGGTCAACAAATGGGACGCCATCCAAAAAGACACTTACACGATGGACGAGTACACCCGTCTGGTGCGGCGGGAACTCAACTTCATGGATTACTTCCCCCTCTTGTTCATCTCAGCCAAGACCGGCCAGCGCGTTGATCAGGTGCTGCCGATGGCCCTACGCGTTCAGGAGGAACGCCTGGCGCGCATCCTTACCTCGAGGCTGAACCAGGTGCTGCGCGAGGCGCAGGACGCCCATCCCGCCCCCTCCCACGCCGGGCGACAGTTGAAAATCTACTACGGCGCGCAGGTGCGCACCGACCCGCCGACGTTCATGATCTACGTCAACGAGCCGAAGCTGATGCACTTCTCGTACCTGCGCTTCTTGGAGAACCGGATACGGGATCAATACGAGTTCCTGGGCACGCCGATCAAGATCGTGACCAAGGGGCATAAAGAAGAGCAGTGATCAGTGATCAGTGATCAGTAATCAGTTCTCGGTAAGAGCCTATCCGAATAACGGAATGCAGACTTCAGTCTGCCCTGTATTGCGGAATACAGACCCAGTCTGCCCTGCATTGCGGACTAAAGTCCGCGTTCCAGGGAATTTTCGAAAAGTAGAGCGGGATAGTTCTCGCTGCTACATCGGGCGCAAAAAATTGCGGAGGCCGCCAAATCTGGCGGCCTCCGCAAGCCTTTATGGCCTTTTTGCACAGCCCTGATTGTTTCAGTCGCTGCGCAAGGCAGCATCACGGTTAGCGGACGATGCGCGGCGCGATCCACAGGGCGCGGTCTCCGGTCGGGGAGCCGTTGGCCAGGACGGTCAGGATGAACTTGACGCTTTGCCCCGCCAATGAACTCAGGCTAACGTCCACGCGGTAATACATACCTTCGTAATTTTCGTAGTACGTCTTGAATATCTGGATCGGCCCGCTGCCGATCTGATAGTTCAAGCGGAAGATGACATTGCACGAGACCGCGTTGTGCTCGCAGTTGATCAGCGCCTGGAAGCGGTCGCCGCTTTGCACGGTGAAGGCCGGGTAAATGCCCTGGATGTAACCGTCGGTCACGTTCTGGGGGAAGGTCAGCAGGCCGGGCGCACCGGTCGTCCCATCCTCCATCACCGGCGCAGCGAGCGTCAGGACAAAGCCATGCGCGTCCGCATCCGTGCCGGGACAGGGCAGGGCGCCCCATCCGCTCGACCAGGCGGCTGAACAGGCATTGGTGTAGAAATCGTAGGCCGTCGTATACGCGCTGGACACGTTGATGTCCACCCAGAAGGGACTCGTGCCACTTGCGCCGATGCCAAATTGAACACCAGAGGCGTTGCGCAGCTTCCAATAGCCGCGGTAGTGGCCGGTGGTGTTCGGGGCGGTCATCCCGACCGAGAGGTTGACATACTGGCCCGGCGCGACGGAGGCGGACAGGTAGTTGACGGGGATCGCGCTCATGGCATCGCCGCTGACGAAGACGAGGGCATAAGAGGTCGTCCAGGTGCACGAGCCGTCGTTCCGCAAACGCCAGGTCTTGGTGAAGGGCGTGCCGCCGGTGAAGGTTGTGCCATCTGGGATGCTGATGTCGGAGATGAACGTGGCGCGGTCACAGGCAACAGGGCCTGGGGTGAAGGTGGAGGTCGGTGTTGGCGGCGTGCCGGTAACGGTCGGGGTGGGCGTCAGCGTTGGGGTGGGTGTCAGCGGCGTGCCAGTGGCGGTTGGCGTCGAGGTGGGCGGCGCCGCGCCGCCGCGTACAATGCGCGGCGCGCCCCATAACGCCCGGTCACCGGTGGGAGAGCCAGTCGCCCGGATGGTCAGGATGAATTTGACGCTCTGGCCGGCCAGCGAGCTGAGGTCACGATCCGCTCGGTAATACCATCCCTCGTACTTTTCTTTGAACGACCAGAAGTTGTAGACCGGGCCGGAGCCGATCTGGTAGTCCAGCCGGAAGGTGACGTAACAGCTCGTCGCGCCATATTGGCAGTTGACGATGCTCTGGAAATGGTCGCCCGCCTGGACGGTGAAGGCCGGGTAGACGCCCTGGATGAAACCGTCGGTCACATTTTGGGGAACGGTCAGCAGGCCGGGCGAGGAATCGGTCACGCCATTTTCCAGCGTTGGGGTATCGAGCTTCAGGACGAAGCCATTGGCGTTGCCGTCCGTACCGGGGCAGGGCAGCACACCCGCGCCGCTCGTCCAGGTGGCCGAGCAGTAATTGGCAACGAAGTCGTAGGCGACTGCATAGCTTACTGAGACGTTGATATCCACCCAGAACGAACTGTTGGCGTACGTCCCGATGCCGAATAAGACGCCAGATGCGTTGCGCAATTGCCAGTATCCCCGGTAGTGGCCGTTAAAAGCCGGCGCGGTCATATTGACCGAGAGGTCTATCGTCCCGCCAGGGGCGACGCTGGAAGGCAGGTTGACCACGCTGGGCGCGCCCATCAGACTCCCGCTGACAAAGACCAGGGCATACGAGGTCGTCCAGGTACAGGTGCCGATGTTCTTCAAACGCCAGGTCTTGGTGAAGGGCGTGCCGCCGGTGAAGGTTGTGCCATCTGGGATGCTGATGTCGGAGATGAACGTGGCGCGGTCACAGGCAACAGGGCCTGGGGTGAAGGTGGAGGTCGGTGTTGGCGGCGTGCCGGTAACGGTCGGGGTGGGCGTCAGCGTTGGGGTGGGTGTCAGCGGCGTGCCAGTGGCGGTTGGCGTCGAGGTGGGCGGCGCCGCGCCGCCGCGTACAATGCGCGGCGCGCCCCATAACGCCCGGTCACCGGTGGGAGAGCCAGTCGCCCGGATGGTCAGGATGAATTTGACGCTCTGGCCGGCCAGCGAGCTGAGGTCACGATCCGCTCGGTAATACCATCCCTCGTACTTTTCTTTGAACGACCAGAAGTTGTAGACCGGGCCGGAGCCGATCTGGTAGTCCAGCCGGAAGGTGACGTAACAGCTCGTCGCGCCATATTGGCAGTTGACGATGCTCTGGAAATGGTCGCCCGCCTGGACGGTGAAGGCCGGGTAGACGCCCTGGATGAAACCGTCGGTCACATTTTGGGGAACGGTCAGCAGGCCGGGCGAGGAATCGGTCACGCCATTTTCCAGCGTTGGGGTATCGAGCTTCAGGACGAAGCCATTGGCGTTGCCGTCCGTACCGGGGCAGGGCAGCACACCCGCGCCGCTCGTCCAGGTGGCCGAGCAGTAATTGGCAACGAAGTCGTAGGCGACTGCATAGCTTACTGAGACGTTGATATCCACCCAGAACGAACTGTTGGCGTACGTCCCGATGCCGAATAAGACGCCAGATGCGTTGCGCAATTGCCAGTATCCCCGGTAGTGGCCGTTAAAAGCCGGCGCGGTCATATTGACCGAGAGGTCTATCGTCCCGCCAGGGGCGACGCTGGAAGGCAGGTTGACCACGCTGGGCGCGCCCATCAGACTCCCGCTGACAAAGACCAGGGCATACGAGGTCGTCCAGGTACAGGTGCCGATGTTCTTCAAACGCCAGGTCTT
>MNXK01000023.1 GCA_001872165.1 Anaerolineae bacterium CG2_30_58_95 | reverse complement strand
CGACGATGGCGATGACCATACCGCGCGGCGCGTAGAAACGGCGGTGGAAATCTACCAAATCCTCGCCGCGGATGGCCTGGATCGTCTCCGGGTAGCCGTCATCTGGGCGGCGATAGGGATGATTGGCGAAGACGATCTGGTCGAAGGTCATGGCGGCCATGTCGGCGGTATCCTGGGCGCGGATGGCCAGCCCGGTCAGCAACTGGGCGCGCAGCTTCTCGACCTGCTCGCCAGGGAAAACCGGCTGGCGGATGACCTCGGCCAGGGTGTCGAGCAGCAGAGGCAGATCTTCAGCCAGGGAGCGGCCACTGAAGCCGGTTGTGTGTGCGCCCGCGCTGAAGGAGAGACTCGCTCCGCAGGATTCGAGCGCGTCGTAGATCTGTTGGAGGTCGCGCTGTGCGCTGCCGCGCATCAAGCCTAAAGCGGTGAAGTCGGCCAGGCCGAGCTTCTCATCCGTGTCGAAGAGGCTGCCAGCCTGGATGTAGCCGCTGATCACGACCGACGGGCTGTTGAAGTTTGCCCGGCTGAGGAGGGTTATTCCATTTGGGAGTTGAACTCGGAAAATATCGTCGGGGCCGGGTAAAGATGAGCTTGATGGCGAAGCTGCGTGCTGCGTACTTCGTACTGCGTGATGCGTGATACGTGATACGTAGTACGCAGTACGTGATACATCATTACGTTTTACGTTTTTCGTTTTACTCATGCCCCACCTCCGCTCCGGTCGGGATATAGGTTCCAACCACCCGGTTCTGCGGACGGAGGATGCTTTGCGCGGCGCGCTGCACCTCGGCCGGCATGACAGCCGCCAGTTTGTCCAGGTAATCGAGGAACCAATCGTAGCTGGCGAACATCTCGGCGTGACCCAGCCAGAAGGCCTGGTTGGTGATGTTCTCGCTGCCGTAGGCGAACAGGGCGCGCGCCTGCTTGATGGCGCGGGCAACCTCTTTGGCTGTGATGGCCTCACCCTGGATGCGCTCGACTTCGTCGTCGAAAGCCGCCAGAACTTCCTCGGCTTTCCGCTGGGGGTGTACGGTGAGGGTAAAGGTGTACAGGAACGGGTCAACCGTTGTGATGGCGCTGCCGCCGACGGCCACGGCCAGCTCCTTTTCCACCAGGGCGCGGTACAGGCGCGAGGTCTTGTTGGAAACGCCCCCGCCGCCGAACATGTTCAGGCTGCTGGGGCCGGACAGCAGGCTGTCGAGAACGGTCAACGGGAAGAAGTCCGGGTCGGCGCCGGCCGGGGCGCGGTAGACAAGCTGAAGGTAGGTCGTCTCGCCCGGCCCCTCGACCGAGAGTCGGTGTTCGCCGCGCATCGGCGGCTCGGGGCGCGCCAGGCGCGGGGGAATCCGTCCCGCCGGGATCGGTTCGAAAAGCTGGCGGAGGCGCGCGAGCATTGCCTCGGTCTCGAAGTCGCCGGCCAGGGATACGACCGCGTTGTCCGGCGCGTAGTAGCTGCGATAATGGTTGTAGAGGTCGTCGCGGCTCATGCTCTTCAGGTCGGCCAGGTCGCCGATGATCTCGTGGTGATACGGATGGACGCGAAAGGCAGCCGCCTGCACGGCCTCGCTGAGCAGGAAGAGCGGCTCGTTCTCGCTGCCCTCGCGTTCGGAGATAACCACGGTGCGTTCTGAGGCAACCTCTTCGGGGTCGAAGGTGCTGTTGACCATGCGGTCAGCTTCCAGGCGCAGGGCCAGCTCGATCTTATCGGCCGGCATGGTCTCGAAGTAGGTCGTCCAGTCCAGGTAGGTGAAAGCGTTCGAGACGCCGCCCTCGCGGGCGATGATCTTATCCATTATGGAGGCCGGGAACTGGGGCGTTCCCTTGAACTGCATGTGCTCGACCCAATGGGAGATACCGCTGCGGCCGGATGGCTCGTCCCTGGAGCCGACGCGGTACCAGACCCAACTGCTGATGATGGGCGTGGTGTGGATCTCTTTCAGCAGCACTTGTAAACCGTTGGCGAGCGTGGTGCGATGAATATCGGGCATGATGACTCCAGAGGCAGCTAAGAGCCTATCCGAGGAACGGAATGCAGACTGAAGTCTGCTCTCCATTGCGGACTACTGCGGACTAAAGTCCGCGTTCCAGAGGTTTATTGGATAGGCATTAAGTATCCGTTTTTATCCATTACTTGAACCACCATGCACATATAGCGCGCAGCGGTTTGCAGATGGCAATATCCTCCCAGTAGAAAGGCGATCCGGCAAACGCCCAGAAATAGGGCGAGACCACCTCCTGCAAGTTGACAAAGGGCGTATGCAGGCTGGTATCCACGAGAGGAATATCCACTGTAACGGAAGTAGAGTACTTCAGTATCTGCTGGTATGGCACGGTCATGTTCAACTGGATCGGCAGGACCGTTCCGGCAGGGATGACGATATCGGCCGGGCCGTTGATGGTGATGATTCCGGCAAAGATCTTGATCGGCGCGTTGTCAATTGGGGTATCCCGCGTGATGGTCACGTCCGTTGCCAGGTTGATGGGGATCTGTAAATTGAGCGGCACTTCCAGATTCACCGGAACGTCAGCCTTGATGCGCGCCTGATCCATCAGGGAGAAGTTATAAGCCAGGCCGCCGAGCAGATCGCGGACGAGCATCCGCTTCAAAGAGAAAATCTCACGGCTCATCAGAAGAACCACCGCAATGAGGATGGCATTGATGATCAGCGAGAGGCTGCTGGTCACGTTCCAATAGGCAGGCGCGACCTTCTCGCGTTGGAAGCTCAACCAGGAGCGGCGCGGGATTTTGGGGGGATTGGCGCGCTGCGCGGCGGCCTCGATGGTGCGTAGTCGCAGGCCGGGGTTGATGCCTTTGCCGCTCGGGCGGGGGCGCGGCGCGGTGGCGGGTTTTACTTCCTGCCCGGCTTGAGTCTCGGGCTTGGGTTGGTCAGCGGGCAGTTCTTTCGAATCGAGTGGTTTCATGGCCTTTCTCCTGATCCTGATGTCTAAATATAGCATAGAGTGGCAAAGTGCGCGCCGACCTGGGTCATGTCAACTTTGGGTGACTGTCGCCTTATTGTATTGTACTTGCCTCATGGATTTTATGCGGCTATAATCTACGCCACATGATTTCTTAGCGGCAAATCTTTATAGAGCCAAATCGAAAGGGAACTATTATGGAAGAACCGAAATACATGGTGGCAATCATCGGGGCTGGCCCGGCCGGCCTGTTTGCTGCTCGTTACTTCAGCAATAACGGTGTACGAGTGGTAATGTTCAACCGGGATATCAAACCCGGCGGGCTGGCCGAATATGGCATCTATCCCGATAAGATCAAGATGAAGGAGGGATTGCGCAAGCAATTCCACCAGATTCTCGATTCGCCGCTGATTGATTATTATGGGAACGTCACTGTCTGCTGCGGCGGCAACATCGTTTTTTCCGATCTGTTCGATTGGGGTTTTCAGGCCGTGGTTGTTGCAACGGGCGCGCAAGGCACGAAATGGCTTCGACTGCCCGGCGAGAACCTGCCGGGGGTCTATCACGCCAAAGACGTCGTCTATCACTATAACTTGCTGCCGCCCTTCAGCCAGCGCCGCTTCGTCATCGGGCGTAAGGTGATCCTGGTCGGCGCCGGGAATGTGATGATGGACGTGGCGCATTATCTCGTTCGCGAAAAGAAAGTGGACGAGGTGATTGCCGTGGTGCGGCGCGGCCCAGCAGAAGTGAAATTTACCAAGAAAGAGATGGAAAACGTCGCCGGCAATTTAGATCTTGAAGCGCTGGATGCCGAGTTCGAGCGCGTCGCCCCGGCTATGCAGGCTGTTGGACAGGATGTGGCTGCGGCGAAGAACGCCTTTCTCGAAGCCCTCCCCAAAGCCGCCGAAAGGGTCTCGGTCACGCGCCTGTGTTTCGAGTTCCTGACATCTCCCGTTCACATTATGGGTAGTTGGACGGCAGGCGTCAGCACGTTAAAGGTCGAAGACAATCAGCTGGTTACGGTGGATGGGGGTGTCAAAGCCAAGGGGCTGGGGACAATCCGCCAGATCGAGGCGGATACGATCATCTTCGCCATCGGCGATACCGTAGACAAGAATTTCTGTATGCCGATCTGTGGCGATGCCTATGTGGTGCTCAATGAACCGCGCTTTCCGGTGGATGGCGTTTCCTACGAAGCCTTTGACGTGGATGCCAACTGTCCGATGGAAAAAGTTTTCCTGGCAGGCTGGGCGCGGCAAGCCAGCACGGGTCTGGTCGGCGTGGCGCGCAAGGATGGCGAGAATGCAGCGCAAGCTGTGTTGCAATACTTGCAAACTCAGCCGCCTATGTTGGATATCGAAAACGTTAACCTCAAGTTCGCAGACTGGTTGCATGATATCCACCCGCTGGTCGTAACCAAGAGATGGCTGGCGCGCCTGGAGGCCGCCGAGCAGGCTGAAGCCCAGATCCGTCATCTGGAGCACTTCAAGTTCGCTACAAATGATGAAATGTTGAGGGCGATGGGACTTTGAGTGCAGAAACAGCGATTGGGCGGCGCGGCGGAATAGAAAAAACTTCCGAAGTTTTTGAGACTTCGGAAGTCTTGTCATTAAGAGCCTATCCGAATAACGGAATGCAGACTTCAGTCTGCCCTGCATTGCGGACTAAAGTCCGCGTTCCAGAAGGTTTTCGGATAGGCGCTAAGTTGTAATATATTCCCTCAGGCTATGTCCAACCGCATAGGCGGCTGCTTCGGCGCGGTTGCTCACCCCCAGCTTGGAAAGGATGCTGCTGACGTAATTCCGCACCGTGCCTTCGCCCAGGAAAAGGGCTTTGGCGATCTCCCGGTTGGTCTTGCCCTCCGAAACCAGGAGCAGCACGTGCTTTTCCTGCTGGCTGAGATGCGCAAAGGCAGAGGCCTCTTCCTCTTTGACCGCCCGGCGCACTTCCTGGAAGACGCGCTGTGTGACGGCCGGGTCAAGCAAGGCCTCGCCGCGGCCGACCGCCTCGATTGCCCGTACCAGGTCCTCACCGCCAATCTGCTTCAATACGTAGCCGGACGCCCCGGCGCGGATGGACGAAAACAGCATCTCGTCCTCGGCATATGAAGTCAACATGATGACCTTCGTATCCGGGAAGCGGCGGGTGATCTCCTCGCAGGCCTCGATCCCGGAAGAACCGGGCAGGCGGATGTCCATCACGACCACGTCTGGCTGCGTGTTGCTGACCATTTCGATGGCTTCGCGCGCCGTGGAGGCTTCGGCGACCACGTCGAATTGTGGATGCCGTTCCAGCAGGGCTTTCAATCCCAGCCGGACGACTTCATGATCATCTACCAAAAGAATGCGTTGCTTGCTCATGCGGGTCTCTACCTCCGTACTGGAAGTATATTCGAGAGTGGGTTGTCTGGCAAGGACAGTTGAGGTGGGGTGGGGTGCACCTGCGAATTTTATTCTTTTTGCTCCCGCCGGAAGTCTACAAACCGGTATCCTACCCCGCGCTCGGTCAGGATGTATTTCGGGTTGGCCGGGTCTTTCTCCAATTTCTGGCGCAGATAGTTGATGTACAAGCGGACGTAGTGTGGCTCGTCGCGATACTCGTAGCCCCAAACTTTTGCCAGCAACTGGTCGTGTGAGATCACCCAACCCGCGTTCTGCATAAGATGGAAGAGCAGGCGGTATTCCGTGGGGCGTAATTTGACGATCTTGCCTTCCAGCCAGATTTCACGCCGGTCAAAATCAATCTTCAAACGATTATCTACCTGAATCAACCCGTGCATGCCGCCGCTAGCGCCTTTGGTGCGACGCAGGACGGCCTTGACGCGACTGACCAGTTCGCGCGGGCTGAACGGTTTGGTGATGTAATCGTCCGCGCCCAATTCCAGGCCGCGCACGCGATCATCTTCCTCGCCCTTGGCGGTCAGCATGATGACCGGTACGTTGTTGATCTCGCGGATCATTTGTAATACTTCAAAGCCATCCAGGTCTGGCATCATGATGTCCAGCAGGATGAGGTCGGGCGTGGCATCCCGTAAACGTTGCAGGGCTTGCTTACCGTTGAAAGCCTCGACGACGATAAAGCCATCATGTTCCAGGTTCAGGCGGATGAAGCGCACCATGCGCTCCTCGTCATCAACGACCAGGATCTTCCGCCATTTGAGCGATTCGTCGTTCATGACTTTTCCCTCACGAAACCGATGATCTCTTCCTCCACCTGGCTGGGCAAGACTTCGATGAAAGCAATCTGGTTGACCGGCCAGATGACGGTCACGACATTGTTTTGCAAGTAGTGAACGTCTTTGCCGTCTCGCCGGCGCGGGCTGTGGATCGTGATCAGTGTGTCGGTGAGAGCGGGCAGCTCGTCTACCTCGCCGACAATTGGGTCTTCGTTCGTGATGTGGACAATGATTGTTTGGGCCATGCGCACCTCACTCTTTATTTGTCCTCTGGGCTGAAAAGGATCTGGATTTTCAGCTTGCCCAGGTGGATCATATCGCCGTGGTTGAGGGGACGCTCGACGCTCGGCACGAGACGGTTCCCGTTCACGTATGTGCCGTTGGACGATCCCAGATCCAGGATCGTGACTTGTTCATTGACCAGTTTCAAGATGGCGTGGAGACGTGAAACGCCGTTCTCGTAGGCCTTGTAAGGCGTCAGGTCAATGTCTGGCATGATCGGCTGGCCTTCGGCGACTCTTCCCAGCGAGAACTCGGTCCGCTCGGCCAGAGGCAAGATCTGTCCGCTTTCGACCAGGTGTAAGGAAATCCGCGCGCCCGCAGACATCATGGGAGAGGTGGATTTCAGATCGGGTTTTCCTTTGGTATTCGAGCTGGTTTCAGTCATGGGGTCTTTCTGCAAGTCGGGATCTGAGGCGGTTACCAATTGCGCGCCGCATTGGCTGCAAAACAGCGCGCCAGGAATTTCTTTATACCGGCAGCTTGGGCAGATGATCATGGTTGATCTTCCTCCTGCCCAGGCAGGAGCAGGGCGCGCGTACCGTATTTTATATGTTTCTCACCCTCTTGTGTGAACTTTTTTTGGCGTTGGATGTTTTCGGCCTCCAAAAGGGCGGTACGCGCCAGGCCTCTCTGTCCTTGTTCGAGTAAATGCGTTGCCAGCCGCTGTAAGCGCCGCGAGGCCTGTGTATACTTGCCGGCCGCCACCTCCCTGCGAGCCTGTTCTTGCAGCCGGTACAGGCTCAAGTGGGAAAGCGCTCTCAGGATTTCTGCTGGGGGCGTCTGCAACTTGGTCGAACCAGCCACCGGCCGCGATAGACGGAGCGGTACAGATTGGACGGGTACAGGTTGCGACGAGATCGAGACTTTGAACTCCCCCTCCAGCAGGCGTACCTTCTCGGCCTGGCTGCCGGGAGGTTGAACCATGAATTCCATGAGGATTTTTAGATCAATATCCTTCAGGATCGGGCCGAGGCGCAGCGGACTTTCGACGGGCAGAAGCCCAACCTCCGGCTGCAGCCGGAAGGCGTAGCGTAGGTCTGCCCCGTCGCCCACCTTGAATTCCAGCGTGCTTTCTTTGGCATAAACCTGCCATAGTTTGTTGAATTTCTCGATCAGCATGTGCTGAATATCTTGCGACCTGGAAACGTAAAGGCTGCTGCCTCCCGTCAGGCTGGCAAGTTTATCCAGGAAATCATCGTTCCATTCGCTCCCGATGCCTAATCCGCTGATGCCGATGCCGGCCTCGGCGGCTTTTCCTGCCAGCTCCAGGCACTTCTCTTCGTCGCCGTAGGTGCGCCCATCGGTAAGCAGGATGATGTGGTTGACGTGGGATCCTTTCAACCCGCGGCAAATCTCGTTGTATCCGCTTTCTAACCCCTGGAAGATCTCGGTTCCGCCCGAGGTTTGGAGCATCTGGATGCGCGCTTCGAGCTTTTTCAGCTCGATGTTGTGCGTGGCCGGGATGACCGTCTCCGCCCGGTCGCTGAAGACCACCACCGAAAGGGTATCGCTGTTGCGCAGGCGGCGGAGCAATTGGATGGCGGTGGCCTTGACCATGTCCATGTTTTGGCCTTGCATGGATGTCGAGCGATCCAATACCAGGCAAAGGTTGAGCGGCGGCGCGGGAGGGGCCTTCGAGTCACTCGTCGCGGAGAACTCGATCAGGGCATAAACCAGTTGCGGCTCCTTCATGCGAGGTATGCTTTGCCGGCTGTAGAGTGCTTTTTGCCGGATCAGGCCGCTTCCGATTTTTTCTGGTGGGAGAGTGGCATTGTATTCGGCCCGCTTTTTGGGATTATTTAGCACCTCGTATGCCGCTTGGATCTCGAGGAATCTTTCGGTGTCCTGCGCGGAGCCGCCTTTATCAGGGTGCAAGCGGCGCGCGGCGCTGAAATATGCCTGGCGAATCTCTTCGGGCGAGGCATCACGTTGAAGGCCGAGCAGGGTGTAATAATCCGGTTTTTCGGGCATCCTAACCAAGCAACTGAACCAGCACTACGCTGATGTTGTCTGGTCCGCCGGCCGTGTTGGCCGCGTTGACCAGGTTTTGACAGGCGTTCTGGAGATTCGTGGATTCGCCAATGATCTGATAAATATCTTCCTCTGGCAGCACGCCCCACAAGCCATCGGTGCACAGCAAGATGTATCCGGGTTGCGGGAAAGGCGTGGTGAGGATATCCGGCTCGAGCATCTCTCCCTGGCCGAGCGCCCGGTAGAGCACGTTGCGCTGAGGGTGGACGGACGCCTCTTGCGCAGTGATCTGGCCAAGTTCCTCCAGACGCCTTACGAGCGAGTGGTCGCGGGTGAGGGGCTCGATCCGCCGGTCGGGACGGAGGATATAGGCGCGGCTGTCGCCGATGTGGGCAACGGTCACTTGCGTGCCGAGGACGAGAGCTGCCGTCAGCGTGGTGCCGCCGCCCGGCGCAGCTTGCATCACGATGTGCTGCGCCTCGTCAACCGCGGCGCGCATGAGTTCCTGGAGCGGTTCGTCCATTGCTTCAGACTGGTTGGCGACATAAGGAAGGAACTTTCGCAGGATATTCCCGGCTACAGAGCGCACGGCCGCATTGCTGGCCACCTCGCCATACTGGTGCCCGCCCATCCCATCGGCAACGATATAGAGGCCGAGCGGGACGCTGTTGGTTTCGTTGCCAATCGTGATCGAGAATGCAAACAGGCTGTCTTCGTTGTGCTCGCGCTGCTTCCCCACGGATTGTCCGCAGCCCGCATCCAATTGTTGCGGTTCGTAATGTTTGCCTTTGACCAATGCCGCCTGGATTTGCTGGTCCAGGAGGGGGGCAGTGCTCACGTTAGCCGGTGGAGCAGGTGCGCGCACGCGTTTCTTGCCACGTAAGATATTTTTTAGAGTCACTAGAGGTCTCCTTGAGTTTACGAACCTGCTCAAGCCAACAGAGCGTAGAGAAAGTGATCGGCGGAACCCACGTAGACAATGTCATTATAGACCAATGGGGCGCCGGTGATAGGCCCCTGGCTGGAAAACTTCCAGCGCAGGCGCCCCGTGCGGTATTCCAGGCAATAAAGAATCCCATCCGCCGTGCCGCAATAGAGCGAATCTTTGTAGATGATCGGCGACCCGCTGACCTGGTGCTCGGTGCGAAAACGCCAGGCCTCCCTCGAGGTGCGGGCATCAATGGCATAGATATGGCCGTCGGCGGATCCGGTGAAGATCAATCCCTCGGCCAGGCAAGGCGAGACGATGGAGCCTTTGCCCATGCGGAATCGCCAGATGGCCCAACCGGCGCGCGTATCCAGTGCGTAGAAGCTGCTGTCGAGCGAGCCAAAGTAGACGACGCCTTCTTCGACCCACGGCGAGGAGGTGACGGCCAATTTGGCCTTGAAGCGCCACTTCAACTCGCCGCCGAAATCCACGCAATAGAAATCGCCGCTTTCGCAGCCGGCGAACACGGCTTCGTTGGTCACGAAGGGAGTGGAGCGCACCGGCGCAGCGGTCTCGAAGCGCCAGGAGGCCCGCCCGGTGAGCACATTGACCGCGTGGATGTGCGCGTCGTCAGAGCCGAAGAAGACATGGCCTTCAGCGATGCGCGGCGAAGAACGTACAGGCCCGTCGGTGTAATAGGTCCACACAACTTTGCCGGAGCGGGCGCTGACGACGTGCAGACGCTGGTCTTCCGACCCGAAGTAGACGTTGTTCTCGTACATGGCCGGGCGCGTGACGACGCCGCTATCCGTCGCGTATTTCCATTGGAATTCACCCGTCACTGCGTTCACGCAGTACAGGTTATGGTCGTAGGAGCCGACGTAGATTGACCCGTCGTAGTGGATGGGCGTACTGCGGATCTCGTCTTCACACTGGAAAGCCCACAGTGGCTTCAAGCCGCTGGTTTGGATAGCGGCCGCCGTCCCGCCAACGCGCTTGAGGATGCCGGTCTTGTGCCCGGCTGCCACCAAAGCATCCTTCATGGCTTCTGCGCTTTGAAAGCGGTCTTCCGGGTTGTACTGGAGGGCGGTGGTGATGACAGACTCTATCTCCGGTGATATGGCCGGATTGATCTTTCGCACCGGCCGTTCGGAGAAGGAGAAAGGCGGTTCCAGTTGGGGGTTGCGGCGGGTGAGGGCGTGGTGCAGGGTCGCGCCCAGGGCGTAAACATCCGCCAGCGGGGTGGCCTCGCCCCGGTACTGTTCGGGCGGAGAGTATCCCTCCGTGCCGATCATCGTCCCTTTTTGACCAGCCTGGAAGGGCTTGGCAATGCCAAAATCCACCAGCATCACGTGCTGGGACTGGTTGATCATCACATTGGAAGGTTTCATGTCGCGGAAGATGATCGGGTCGGGTTTGTGGGTGTGCAGGAAACTGAGCACATCGCATAACTCGATGGCCCACACCAGCACTTGCTCCTCGGCCATGAAACCCTCTGTCTCCTCGATGATCATCTCCAGGTCTTTTCCGTTGATGAATTCCAGCACCAGGTACGAGCGTTCCTCCAGTGAGAAATAATCATAAATTCTCGGGATAGAAGAGTGGTTCAAGGTAGCCAGGATGTTGGCCTCGCGCTCGAAGTTGTGGATGATGGTCTGGCGGACCAACGGATCGCTGGCGTTGTTGATCATTTCCTTGACGGCGACCAGCTTGACCACGTTGGGGAAGTGCAGGTCGCGCGCCCGGTAAACCGAACCCATGCCGCCCACCCCAACCACATCCTGGATCACGTAGCGGTTAACGAGCGTCGTCCCGGGCCGGATTTGCAGGCGCTTTGATTCGCCGCCTTCGTCTTCTTTGAGTGGATCGGTGATGTTCTTGGTGCTGTCCAGGGAGGCCTCCTTCTGCCCGCGCGTAGAACTTGCACAGATTATAGCCACCAAAGAAGGAATTAGCAACCTATCTAACCTTGCTGGACTTTGGCCAATTTATAATGAGTAACAGGCTGATTCCAGCGCTGTGCGTTTTGCACTCTTGCGGCGGGCCGCCAGCGTATTCATCAGTTTTTGGTTTGCGCCTGTGCGAGCGGCTTCTTTGCCAAAATCCTTGCTGTTACCGATGTCAAAACCTTCCCAGTCAGTCAAAGACGCGAGCACAAAGCGCTGTCCATTGGCGGCTTCCAGAATCACCGAGCGGCGGCGACCCCAGCGCGAACGGACGCGATCATTGAGCACGCCGACAAGCGGATCGTTGGCTGCGTCCCAGAAGATGCCGATCAGCGCGCCGAAGGATGCCAGGCGCGGGTCGAGGCCGACCACATCTAATCGCTAATTGCTTCCTGCTGTCTTTCTCTTCGCTTTGCCAGCAATCTACGAATTCTCCCATGTTTTTCGCGCGTCAGCGGATAGAACCAGGCCGCCAACACCGCGCTAAATAACAGCACCGCGCCGCAGGGGCCGATCAAGACGCGGATGGCCGTCAGCGTGACCGGCGACTGCATGAACGTGGTCGCGCTCTTCGGCGGGGTCTGGTAGCCGAACCAACCCAGCACCTGCAGGGCGATGAAAATCGCCAGCGCGCCGGTCAGCTTGCGGACGAAGTTCTTGACGCCGTAGTAGATGCCTTCCTGGCGGCGGCCAGTGCGCAGCTCGTCCCATTCGATCACATCCGGGAAGATGGCGTCCGGCAGGACGTGCGCAGCCGAAACGCTCAGACCGGCCAGGAAGGACATCCACAACACCAGTGTGATCTGTCCAGGGCGCACCGAGAAAATCCCCAATTGCACGCCCGCCCAGAAGATCATGCCGATGATGTAAGCGGTGTGTTTACCAAGCCGATGCGAGAGCCACAGCCAGAAGGGCAGGGCGATCACTGCCGTGATGAGCAGGATGGCAAAGACTGCCGATTCGAGCGGCAGGGAAATGCCGAGCAGAGTCACTGAGAAGAGTAGATTGCCGCGCGCGATCCAGTAGAGCAGGTAGAAGGGCAACACTAACGCCACCAGGTCGAAGGTGATCCAGTTCAGCATGTAGATGGCGGTGGCAAAGCGGAAGGGGATGTTGCTCCAGGCGGTGCGAACGGTTTCGCGCAAGGGCGTGGGATCTTGTGGCTGTTCTTTCCCCACGTACCGTTCGCGCACGACGGCGAAGATGAGCAGGTAGGGAATTGCGGCCGACCCGGCGAACAGACCCGCCACCAGCAGGTAACCCTGTTGTTGGGTCAGGCCGGCGTTCAGCGCCGCGTCCACGATCATCGGCGCAGCGACGGCGGTAACCAGCGAGGCCAGCAGGTTGAAGAAGATGCGGTAGCTGGTCAGCGTGGTGCGTTCATCGTAGTCGGGGGTCAGCTCGGGCAGCAGAGCGGAGAAGGGCACGCCGCACAGCGTTTCGAACGTGTCGCTGAGCATGAAGGCCAGCGAGACAGTGACCGCCAGGGCGATCTGACTGTGCCAGGGCGGCGCCCACCATAGCAACATGAAACTCAGCCCGAAGGGGATGGCAAAGATCAGCAGGAACGGGCGGCGCCTTCCCCAGCGTGTCCGCACCCGGTCAGTGAGCATCCCGACCAGCGGATCGTTGACCGCGTCCCAGATAATGCCGAGCAGCGCAGCGACGGAGGCCAGGCGCGGCTCCAGCCCTACCACGTCGGTCAGGAAGATGGCGTAGAAGATCTGGCGCAGCGTCCCGTAGCTGGATCCGCTCCAGTCGCCGGTGCCGTAGACCAGCTTTGTCCAGAAGGAAAGGTGGTTTTCTTTGGGCGGCGCTTGCGTTGATGCGTTCATCATTGTCCTTTAGACATTCTAATTCGTCGCGCGTTCTTTCCGCCGCGCCAGTAGGCGGCGGATGCGCGCGTGACGTTCGCGCGTCAACGGGTAGAAGGCAGCGGTGAGCACTGCGCTGAAAAGCAGGATCGCGCCGAAGGGTCCGATCAAGAAGCGGATGGCCGCCAGGGCGCTGGCGGGTTGCATAAACTGGGTCGCGCCCTCGGGCGGAGATTGGTAGCCGAACCAGCCTAGCACCTGTAACGCGATGAAAATAGCAAGCGCCCCGGTCAGCTTGCGGATAAAGTTCTTGATGCCGTAGTAAATCCCTTCCTGGCGGCGACCAGTGCGCAGCTCGTCCCATTCGATCACGTCCGGGAAGATCGAGTCGGGCAGCACGTGGGCGTTCGAGACGGAGATGCCGGCCAGAAATGCCAATATAAGGATGGTGGTGGTCTGTCCAGGCTGAACTCCGAAGATGAGCAATTGGACAACTGCCCAGAACGACATCCCGATGATGTAGGCGATGTGCTTGCTCAGGCGTTGCGAAAGCCAGACCCAGAACGGCAGGACGATAACGGCAGTCACCAGCAGGAGGCCGAGAACCGAGGATTCGATCCTCATGCCGAGCGCCTTTTGCAGCAGATTG
Organism: Anaerolineae bacterium CG2_30_58_95; assembly: GCA_001872165.1. Taxonomy (GTDB): domain Bacteria; phylum Chloroflexota; class Anaerolineae; order Anaerolineales; family Villigracilaceae; genus CG2-30-58-95. The sequence goes on along the minus strand of MNXK01000023.1, from coordinate 317 downwards.
CCGCGCGCCACCCAGTAGGTCAGATAGAACGGCAGGACGAGGGCGACCAGGTCGAAGGTCGTCCAGTTGAGAATGTAGATGCCGGTCGCGAAACGGAAGGGGATGTTGGCCCAGGCCGTCCGCACGGTCTCTCTGAAGGAAACGCTCTGCTCTATCCGGATCTCTTCCTCGGGACGGACACGCTCGCGCACGACGAAAAAGATGAGCAGGATGGGGATGACTGCCAGCCCGCCGAACAGGGCCGCCACGATCATGTAGCCCTGCTGCTGGGTTGCGCCGGAAGCCAGCACCGCCTTGACGATCTCAGGCGCGGCCAC
>MNXK01000202.1 GCA_001872165.1 Anaerolineae bacterium CG2_30_58_95 | reverse complement strand
GCCAGACGGCGCGTGACTTCGCCCAGGAGAAAATCGCGCCGATTGCGGCCGAGTTCGACGAAAGCGGGGAATTCCCGCACGAGACGATCAAGAAAATGGGCGAAATGGGTTTCATGGGCATCGAAGTGCCGGAAGAGTACGGCGGCGCCGGCATGGACACCCTTTCCTATGTTCTGGCGTTGGAGGAAATCTGCAAAGCTGACGCGGCGCACGGTGTGGTCATGTCGGTCCACAACTCACTGTACGCATACGGATTTCTCCATTTTGGTACAGAAGAACAAAAGCAGAAATATCTCCGCCCGGTGGCTTCTGGCAAGGCCATCGGCGCGTACTCCTTGACCGAGCCGATGTCCGGCTCGGACGCCGGGACGATGCGCAGCCGCGCCGTCCGGGATGGGGATTTCTACATCCTGAACGGGCGCAAGTCCTGGGTCACGGGCGGCCCGGTGGCTGAGTACGTGGTCGTCTTCATGATGACCGATCCGGAGAAGAAACACAAAGGCATCACCGCATTCATCGTGGACACCAAAAACGCGCCTGGCTTCTCGCGCGGCAAGAAGGAACCCAAACTGGGCATCCGCGCCTCGGCAACCAGCGAGCTGCTCTTCGAGAACTGTCGTATTCCGGCCGCCAACCGACTCGGTGAGGAGGGCGAAGGCTTTAAAATTGCCATGACCGTGCTGGACGCCGGTCGCATCGGCATCGCCGCACAGGCGCTGGGGATTGCTGAGGCAGCCTACGAGGCGAGCCTGGGTTATGCCCGCGAACGCGAGGCCTTTGGACAGAAAATCGGCCAGTTCCAAGGAATTAGTTTCAAACTGGCCGACATGAAAACCCGCATCGAAGCTTCCCGTCTGTTGATTTATAACGCTGCGCTGGCAAAGGACCGTGCGAAGACAACCGGCGAACGCTTCTCGCTGGAAGCCGCCATGGCCAAACTCTTCGCCTCTGAGACGGCTATGTTTGTCACGCACGCCGCGCTGCAGATCCATGGCGGCATGGGCTACAGCAAGGAACTGCCCATCGAGCGCTACTTCCGCGACGCCAAGATCACGGAAATTTACGAGGGGACGAGCGAAATCCAGCGGCTGGTCATCAGCCGGATGGAACTGGGCTTGCGGTGAATGAAAGCCATCCTTTTCCATACACACGGCGGCCCGGAAGTGCTGCAATACACCGACTTTCCGGACCCTGAGCCGGCTGCCGGCCTGGCCCTGGTCAAACTCCACGCCGCAGCCCTCAACCGCATGGACCTGTGGGTGCGCAACGGTTGGCCCGGCCTGAAGCTGGAATACCCCCACATCCCCGGCGCGGATGGGGCCGGCGAAGTCGCTGCACTCGGTCCGTCAATCGCCATCAGCCATCCGCCATTCGCCATCGGCGACCGCGTCGTCATCAACTCCAACCTCGGCTGCGGAAAATGCGACTTCTGCCTGGCCGGACAGGATAATCTGTGTCGCGACTGGCGCCTGCTTGGCGAGACGATGCGCGGCACATACGCGGAATACGTGGCCGTCCCCATTCGGCAACTCTTTCACCTGCCGGACGGATTTGATTACCACATCGCCGCGGCCGCGGGGTTAGTGTTTCACACAGCCTGGCACTCACTGGTCACGCGCGGGAAATTGCAGCCCGGCGAGACTGTGCTCGTGGTGGGCGCATCGGGCGGCGTCAATACGGCCAGCATCCAGATCGCCAAACACATCGGGGCCAAAGTCATCGCCGTCGGCGCAGGGACGCAGAAACTGGCCCTGGCCGAATCGCTCGGCGCGGACATTCTGATTGACCGCTTGCAAGAGGAGGACTGGTCGAAGGCCGCTTATCGTTTGACCGAAAAGCGCGGCGTGGACGTGGTGGTAGATAACGTCGGCACGACCTTTCCGCTCAGTCTACGTTGCTTACGAAAAGGAGGGCGCCTGCTCACCGTCGGAAACACCGGCGGGCCAAAATTCGAGATTGACAACCGCTTCATCTTCGGCAAGCATCTCTCCATCATTGGCTCGACCATGGGCACTCTGAGAGATTTTGAGACTGTAATGCGGTTAATCTGTGCTGGAAAACTCAAGGTTGTGATAGATAAAACCTTCCCCCTGCAAGAGGCCCGCGCCGCCCACGAAAGGCTGGAAAAGGGCGAGCAGTTGGGAAAGATTACATTGGCAATTTAGAGATTCGAGATTAGAGAGTAGAGATTATTATGGCTGTAAATCGGCAACCGAAGCGCCCCCTCGGCGTAACTCTCCTTGCCTGGTTCGTGTTATGCCTCACGGCATGGAACGGGTTGAGGTTAGGTGCAGCCATTTCGTTCTGGAACACATTGAGACAATACGATGCCCTACCAGGACCGCTCTATATCGCCGCCAGCGGCGCAGTGTGGTGTCTCGCCAGTCTCCCCCTTTTCTGGGGATTGTGGCGCGGAAAAGCCTGGGCCAGGATTATAGCCATTTTGGCGGCGATCCTCTACACATCCTGGTACTGGTTCGATCGCCTTGCATTGCAGCCCGTTCCTCACGCGAACTGGCCGTTTGCCCTGTCCGTCAATATCCTTTTCCTGATTTTCACGCTCATCGTCTTGCTAAACCCCCGGAACACGTCCTATTTCGGTAGTGGATAAAAAGGAAGTGATAGACTGGCTGGTAGTGGCGACTTTAGTGCCTATCCGAAAACCCTCTGGAACGCGGACTTTAGTCCGCAATTCAGGGCAGACTGAAGTCTGCATTCCGATATGAAGAGAGCTTTATGACCGAAAACCATAGAATTAAACGTTTGCGCGAGCTTAGGAGCCGCTCATTGTTGGGCGGCGGCCTCGAACGCATCCAGGCGCAACACAAAAAAGGCCGTCTGACTGCCCGCGAGCGGATTGACTTGCTGCTCGACAAAGGCTCCTTCCGCGAGACGGATGCCTTCGTCCAGCACCGTACGCACGACTTCGATCTCGACCAGCAAAAGTTCTTGAGCGACAGCGTCATCACCGGCTGGGGGACAATCGAAGGCCGGCTCGTGTACGTCTTCTCGCAGGATTTCACGGTCTTCGGCGGGTCGCTGGGCGAAGTGCACGCCGAGAAGATCTGCAAGATCATGGACATGGCGATGAAGAACGGCGCGCCGGTCATCGGCTTGAACGACTCGGGCGGGGCGCGCATCCAGGAGGGCGTGGTCTCGCTCGGCGCGTACGCAGACATCTTCCTGCGCAACACGCTGGCCTCCGGCGTCATCCCGCAGATCTCGGCCATCATGGGACCTTGCGCGGGCGGCGCGGTCTATTCTCCCGCCATCACCGACTTCATCTTCATGGTGCGCGGCTCATCGTACATGTTCGTGACCGGGCCGGACGTGGTCAAGACGGTCACGCACGAGGAGGTGGATTTCGAGTCGCTGGGCGGCGCGGCGGCGCACGCCGAGACCTCGGGTGTGTGCCACGTCGCGGCCGATTCCGAGGCCGATACACTCTACCTCATCCGCAAGCTGATGGGCTACCTGCCGCAGAACAACATGGAA
>MNXK01000051.1:2627-5187 GCA_001872165.1 Anaerolineae bacterium CG2_30_58_95 | reverse complement strand
ACGAAGCCTCCGCCCATCTCTCGAGCTGCGACCTGTGCGGCTGGGAGTGCAAGGTGGACCGGCGCGGGGACAAACTCGGCCCCTGCCGGACAGGAGAGAAGGCCAGGTTGAGCAGCTTCGGGCCGCACCACGGCGAAGAGGAACCGTTGAGCGGCTGGCGCGGCTCGGGGACGATATTCTTCACCCGCTGCAACCTGCGCTGCCAATATTGCCAGAATTTCGATATCAGCCAAACCAATGCAGGAGAAGATGTCAGTCCAGAAGAACTGGCTGCCGTCATGTTGGAATTGCAGGAACGCGGCTGCCATAACATCAACCTGGTCTCGCCCAGCCACGTGGTGGCGCAGATCCTGGCTGCTGTTCTTGTCGCTGCGCAGAAAGGTCTGCGACTGCCGCTGGTTTATAACACAGGCGGCTACGACTCGCTGACAGCCCTCCATCTACTGGAGAATGTGATTGACATTTACATGCCGGATATGAAGTATGCCAGCGCACAGGTTGGCCTGCAATATTCAAAGATCCGCGATTACCCGCAAATCAATCAAGCGGCGGTAAAGGAAATGCACCGTCAGGTTGGTGACCTGCAAATCAATGAAGAAGGCCTTGCCGAGCGCGGCTTGCTGGTGAGACACCTGGTGCTGCCAAACGGCCTGGCAGGCAGCGAGGAAATCCTCCGCTTTATTGCTGAGGAGATTTCAAAGAACACTTATGTGAACCTAATGAATCAGTACCGGCCAGCGCACCATGCTTTGCAATTCCCAGAGCTTAACCGTCCAATCACATCCTCAGAATATCAGGCTGCTTTACAGGTCGCCCAAACCGTTGGCTTGAACAGGCTGAACGCATCGTTTCCTTAAAGGGTCATCTGGCTCACGGACAGGCGTTCTGCATTTGCTGTTCTAGCGTCTCGGCAAAGGCATGATAACCGGAGCCATCGCAGCGGGCGCGGAAGTAGTAATAAGCCGTCTGCGCCGGGTTCGCGACTGCCAGTAACGCGCCCAGACTTGGATTGCTGATTGGTGTGGGCGGGAAGCCAGCGTCGAGATAAGTATTGTACGGGGATTGCACCTGCAAATCTTCCAAACTTAGCGGATTCGTCCACCACGTGCCCTGGGCAGCGTCGTAGCCTAGGGCATATTGCACCGTGGGATCACTATCCAACTTCATGCCGATGGCAATACGGTTCAGGAATACCGAAGCGATGACCGGCTGTTCGTCTGCTCGGATTGCTTCGCGCTGGACGATAGAGGCCAGGATTACGCCCTGGTACAGGCTCAAACCCTGACGGGCAATCCCGTCACTTATTTCTGGCGTCAGGTGGGAGGCAAAACCCTGGAGCAGAACCGACACCAACTGATCCGCCGTGGAACTGCGCGGCAGGGTGTAGGTATCAGGGAAGAGAAATCCTTCCGCCGAGACATCAGCCGGCCAAAAGTCGAGGGGGGCAGACGGGGAACGCGCCGCCGAAAGGAATGCTTCAGGGGTGATTACCAGGCCAGAAGTCGGGAGCGCCGCGGCGATCTCCTCCATCCGCCAACCGGGCAGCACGCCAAAAGCCACTTCTGAGGGCGTGGCATCCTGGAGCGCGTGGGCAATCTGGATGGCGGTCATGGCCGGGCTGAATGTGTAATTTCCGGCCTGCACGGAGGTATCCAGGCCGGTCCAGACCAGATAGATGCGGAAAGTGGAGGCGTCGCGGATCAGACCGGCAGACTGCAGGTGGGTCGAGATGGTGAAGACCGACTCGCCCGTTTCGATGACGAAAATCTGCTGCGCGCCGTTCGGATCGCGCGGAACGGTCAAATTGCCCGCGTTCCACAAGAGCGAGGCCGAGTAACTGAAGCGCTGCCAGGGGCTAAGGTATGGGCTGGGCGGGCCGTAAGACTGCGCCGCCAGGACTGGGGTGAAGAGGATAGCCGCAAGGAGGCCAATGGCAAAGAAGAAGAGGAGGAAAAAGGGGAAACAGGAAGAACGGCGTTTCATGAGATACGAGATAGGAGTTGCGAGTTAGGAGTTAGGAGTTAGGAGTTAGGAGTTAGGAACTGCGGCGTAGGAGTTGGGTTAGCTTGACGGATGCGCGTCGAGGTAGGATTGCAGGAGGACAGACGCTGCCAGGTCGTCGAGGTGACCGGCGCGCCTTTGGCGCGAGGCGTCCAGCGCGATGCGCGCCGCGCGGGCATCCTGCGTCGTGAAAGCTTCATCCCAAAGAACTACTGGCAGGCTGGTCTGCATGCGTAGAACAGATGCAAAACGGGCTGCGCGCCGCCCTTCGAAAGTTGGCTGGCCCTGCTCGTCCAATGATTGGCCGACGACGATCAGGCCGGCTTCGTGGACGGCAGCTTGTTCAGCGACGGCCGCTGCATCGAGAAGGCGCGAGACGTGTGGGATGACCGTCAGCGGGTTGGCGATGGCGCCAGTCGGGTCGCTGATGGCCAAGCCAAGGCGTTTGGAACCGGGGTCAACGGCGAGGATTCTCATTTAGAAATTTTCATGTCAGGCAGACTAAAGTCTGCATTCCGTTATTCGGATAAACCCCTGGACCGCGGACTTTAGTCCGCCA
>MNXK01000051.1:0-2619 GCA_001872165.1 Anaerolineae bacterium CG2_30_58_95 | reverse complement strand
CTGGACCGCGGACTTTAGTCCGCCATGTCTGCCATGTCAGCCAGACTGAAGTCTGCATTCCGTTATTCGGATAAACCCCTGGACCGCGGACTTTAGTCCGCCATGTCTGCCATGTCAGCCAGACTGAAGTCTGCATTCCGTTATTCGGATAAACTCTTATCGTGATACGAAATGGCAGGAACGGCAACCACGGCCACCAGGATGGGACCAGTTGGATCTGCGGCGGCGAGGCCAGGGGGAGCATGGATTCTAACCGCTGGCCGGCCTCAATGGGCGGGAGTCCCTGCACGGCACGCGTCACGCTGGACAAATTGATATTTGGCTTTAGCATACGACTGGCGTGGATTTCAAAGGTGGTACCACCGCCAGCCTGAGAAACCGGTTTGCCCGTAATTTCGACGGTCAGTGTATCCGCAAGGGGAAGCATCTCCTTTGCCAGGCCCGCATCCAGCGCGGCCGCGGCCAGCGCGTTCAGGTCAGAAGTCAGAGCATATTGGATAGAGAATTCCACTTGCAAGGTCAGCGTCAATGTTTCGCCCGGCTGGCCCTCAGCCGGCAGGTAGGTTTCGTCCAATGCCGGGCTGAGCGTAAGCGTAGTCGGGAAGAGCAAATCGCCGCTAGAGAGCTTCTGAACGACCTGATCCAGCGCCTGCTGGCGCAGGTCAGCCAGGAGTGCATCGTGAAGGTGGGCGCGGTCGTCCGCGGTGGGCATGGATACGGTGCGATCCGTCCCGCCGCTGGTGGGTTCGGGATTGGTAACTGCCAGATCAGGCCCAAGGTCACCCTGGATGGCAATCAACGTATCGGCTGCCAAATTTCCGGCCCGGCCGGGTTCAACCGCTTGAACAGAAATGTCAATTGTCCTGCCGACTCCAGCCGCCAACACGCCATCTTGAGTGGTGACGAAATGAACGGCAGGCTCGTTCGAGGCGCGGATCACCGTCCCGGCCGGAATGCCAATGACAGAGGTGGTCAAATTGCGGAAGCGAGCCACGCCCTGGGCTGGTTTATCGGGCACGGAGGCCTGGCCCGTGGCTTGAGCAGACTGGCTACCTTCCACAACGACCGACATCTTATGCGCCGGCAGGTTGCCCGCCACGTTGACCGAAGTCACGTTTTGGCTGGCGCTGACTTGCAATGTCAAATCCTGGGTTTGCAGCTTCGGATCAAGTGAGATGGTCGCGGAGGGGATGAAAAGTAATACAACGGCTAAAACCGCAATGACGCCCAACGTAAAAAACGTGAGGCGCGCGGCAGCGTGGGTAAGCCAGGCAGGTTCAGGCGGGTGGATCTCGGCGCGGAGTTCTTGAAGATTGGGACGTGGGCCGCGACGGGTTGGCTTAGCGCGTGAGGTTCGATTCTGCCAGGGATGGCTTTGGGCCTCAGCAATGGTCACAAAGACTGGCAGTCCCAGTTCACCGGCGGCGCGACGAATTTCAGCCGAACGCGTCACCAATCCAAATTGCGCGCCCAGGCTGGCAGCATGTCTCTGGAGCAGGAGCAGGTCGAGGCTCCGCGCCAGGATGCGCCCGCGCGGCGGCCAGACGAGCAGGATGCGCGCCGTCTTCGCCCACGACATCTTGTCGCGGACGGAGACAGCGTCATCATGCAACTCGAGGTGGATCACCTGGGTTTTCATCTCCCCCGATTATAACGGTTTTAGAACCAATTCTTTTTAGTAAGAGGGTCGGGCTCCCATGCCCGACGGCGTGGAAGCCGTCTCTACAGGCTTAACAGTATTGGGTTTAAAACCAACGCACAGCGGCGCGATCCAGGAGACGATCCTTCCAGGTGGCGCTGCCTGTCAACGAAAGCGCCATGGAGCGCAGGGCGATCAAGAGGAAGAGAGCCAGGCTGAGCGGGTAGAAGAAAACCAAAGAAGCCGGGAACTTGAAACGACGGTAGGCGATCTGCCAAAGCACGAAAGCCTGGATGACCGCGATGGTCGCATAAGCAGGTGGGAATGAAGAAAGAGGCATATCGAACCACCGAGACAGCAGCGCCAACGGCGGCTCGAGGAAGGCTGCGCCCACTACGAGCAGGGCAACAAGAAAGGGCAAGATGCGATAATCGAAAACGGCAAAAACGTTCTTGCTGAAACCTTCCACTGCGTCGTCGAAACCATGGTACATGCGGCAGGTGACGTGCTCGGTGCCGTCCAACAACTGCCAGCGGAAGCCGTGCGCGATGACCAGGCGGCCCAGGCACACGTCGTCCACCACCTGGTTGCGTACCGCTTCGTAACCCCCAACGGCATCGAAGGCGGCACGCCGAAAAAGCATGAACTGACCGATCGTGAGCGAAAGGCTGGCCCAGCGCAGCCTCTGGATCAGGCGGACGGGCAAAAAGGTGAAGATACCAAAGCTGATGACCGGCACCAACAGCCGCTCGCCCCAGGTGACTATTTCCTCGCGCGGGAAAGCGGTGACCAGATCGGCGCGCTCGGCGAACAGCGCGGCGACGCTATCCCGCAGCATGTTCGGCTGGTGACGGGTATCCGCGTCGGTGAACAGGAGCAGGTCGCCAGTCGCGGCTTGATACAACTGGTGACAGGCCCAATGCTTGCCTAACCAACCCTCGGGCAGCGGACACCCATCCAGGACCCGCAGCCTGGTCGCG
>MNXK01000068.1 GCA_001872165.1 Anaerolineae bacterium CG2_30_58_95 | reverse complement strand
ACAGAGAATCCCACGAGCCGACATCGCTCCATTCCAGGCCTCCAGCGGGGAGAACAGCCACGTTTTCGGCGTGTTCCATGATACCGTAATCCACCGTGACCGGCTTCAGCCGCGGCCACTCGGCGCGGAGAACTGGCTGCTCTTCAGGCGTGTCCCAGGCTACCCCGATTTTTTCGAGGGCAGCTCTCAGGTCCGGCATCAGGCGCGCAACCTCCTCCAGGATGCGATCCACGCGCCAGATGAACATCCCGGAGTTCCACGAGTGGTCACCGCGCGCCAGCATCTCGCGCGCTTTCTCTTCGTCCGGCTTTTCGGTGAAATGTAGCACGCGGTAAACGGGGTAATCGTATTTTTCGGGCAGATGCTCGCCGCGCTGAATGTACCCGTAGCCAGTGGCCGGAAAGGTGGGCGTAATCCCCAACGTAACCAGGTAGCCCTTGCGCGCCACTTGCACGGCTGCGCGCATCACCAGATGGAACAGGTCGCGGTTGCCGATGTAATGGTCGGAGGGGAGAACCAGCATGACCGCCTGCGGATCACGCTTCGCCAGCACCGCCGCCGCCAGCCCAACAACGGAGGCGGTGCCGCGCGGTTCGGGTTCGATCAGGAAATTTCTGGCGGGAACGCCGGGCGCCTGCTTCTTGAGTTCTTCTGCCTGCCCTTCGGCCGTGACGACCAGGATTTGGTCAAGCGGGACGAGTTCCTCCAGCCGCGCCAGCGTGGACTGGAACAATGTGTCCGCGCCAAGCAAGGGCAGGATGTGCTTGGGATGCTTTTTGCGGGAGACCGGCCAGAGACGAGTCCCGCCGCCGCCAGCCATGATGACTGCATAAGTGTGGTTCATTGCATTCTTTCTGCTTCTTACGTTTCACGTTTCACGTTTCACGTTTCAGGTCTCACGTCTCACGTTTCACGCATTACGACAACGTAAAGATCAGGTTCGATATTCCACTTGCTCTTCCCTCACCGCGACGTAATTCATGCCGCCGACCTGGCGCACCATGCCCTTGAGTTCCATCATCACCAGAGTCGCGGAAACGCGCTCGATGGGCAGGCCGGTCTGGTTGCGGATCTCGTCCACGTGCAAGGGTTCACGGGCCAATACGTTTAATACTTGTGTTTCCACCTCATCGGCAGGTAATGCTCTCCGTACCAGGCGCTGTTCGCTAACGCGCGTCAGGTTCAAGGCTTCGAGCACGTCACGGGCGGAGAGCAGCGGATGCGCGCCCTGCTGGATCAAGCGGTTCGTCCCTTTGCTCTGCGGGGCCAGGATGTTGCCCGGCACCGCAAAGACTTCGCGCCCCTGGTCAACCGCGAATTGGGCAGTGATCAACGCGCCGCTGGTCTCTCCAGCCTCGACCACCACCACCGCCAGCGACAACCCGGAGATGAGACGATTGCGGGGCGGGAAGTTGGCGCCTTCAGGCGGCGTGCCAGGGGCGTAATCGCTGAGCAGCGCGCCGCTCGCCAGGATTTGTTCAGCCAGGGCGCGATGTTCAGGCGGGTAGATGCGATCTACGCCGTTTCCCATGACGGCCAGCGTGCGGCCTCCGGCTTTCAGCGCGGCCTGGTGGGCAATGGCGTCCACGCCGCGCGCCAGCCCACTGACCACGGTCACACCGTTTTGCGCCAGGTAGGAGGCCAACTCCTCGGTCACCTGGCGGCCATAGGCTGTGACCCGTCGCGTGCCGACCACGGCCACCGCCCAGGAATCTTCGATTGTTAATTCGCCGCGCAAATAAAGAATGGGCGGCGGCTGGTCAATCTCCTTCAAGCAGGCGGGGTAAGCCTCATCCTCCCACGTCAGCACCTGGATGCCTTGCGCGGCGATCTGCTCCATGAAGCCATCCAGGTCCACACTGGCGCGCGCCTGGATGACTCGTTCGGCGATCTTCTGGCTCAGTCCTGCGGCTTGCAAGGCATCCAGTGGCGCCTGCCAGGCCAGCGACAGGTCGCCGAAGTGTTCGCGCAAAGCTCGCAGCCGGACCGCGCCGATGCCCTTGACCAGATTGAAGCCCACCCAGTAACGCTTATCCATTTTCGATTTACGATTGACGATTGACGAGTGATAAGTGATGAGTGATGATTTGTCACTCTTCACTCGTCACCTGTCACTCGTCCCTTCTTCTACCAGGCCCGGTAACAGGTGAACGCGCATCGTTTTGCGCGGCAGGTCTACGTCCAGAATGACATCGGAAATGGCCGGGAGCAGAAGCTCAGTCCCACCTGCCCCCGTCCTCGTGTACCCGTTCTTTGGGTATTGGGGGTCATCACGCGTCACCACGTACACATCGTTTGCGCCGGTTTCCAGGATTTCGGCCAGTTTGCCCAATTCCTGTCCATTCTCGTCCACTACGCTCAGACCAAGGATTTGATGATGGTAATACTCCCCTTCCGGCAATGGATGGCGCTCCGCAGCAGGGATGTACAACAACTGATTGCGAAGAAGTCCCACTTGCTCTGGGGTGGTGATGTCTTCGAATGTGAGCAGCAGCCCATCCTTGTGCGGCCGGCGCTTGCGGATCGTCAGCGGCTGATGCGCCGGGCCGACAAACACACGCGTTTCCGGAGCCAGGCGTTCGGGAAAATCCGTATAGATTTCCACCAGGGCTTCACCCGCCACGCCGTGTGGACGCCGGATTTTTCCTACTACTAAGAGGGCAGGCTCGCCAGCAGATGGCGAGCCTGCCGGCCTTTCACTGGCAGCGGACATTCGATCAAGGCTAGGGTTCAATGACATCCAGCGTGACTTGCAAGCCTTCGCGCTCGGCGGTCACGCGCAGCAAATTACGGATGGCGTTTGCCACGCGGCCGCCTTTGCCGATCACGCGCCCCATGTCATCTTTGGCGACTTGCAGCTCCAGCGTGACGCGGCCGCCGTGCCGGTACTCGCGCACGTCCACTTCATCCGGGTGTTCGACCAGGGATCGAGCGATGTATTCCGTCAGGGATTTCATACCATTCCAGGATTCTAGCGGCGGGTCTTGGGATTGGTGACGCGCGCGGCGCGGGCTTTTTCGGCCTCTTCGAGCAGCACCTCGACCTTTTCGCCAGTTTTGAAACGCTCGAAACGGTCGAGCACGCCCGCAGTCTTGAAAAGCTGGGCCACAGACTCGCTCGGTTGCGCGCCTTTGCTCATCCAATCATAGACGCGGTCTTCTTTGACGTTCATGGTGGCCGGTTCAGTTCGGGGATTGTAATCGCCCAGGATTTCCAGGAAACGCCCATCGCGCGGGCTTTCCTTGTCCGCCACGACAATGCGATAGCTGGGCTGGCCCCTTGAACCGGTACGGCGTAAGCGAATACGAACCATCGGAAAGTATCTCCTTGAATTTTTAGATTAGTCTGCCTAACCGAACAGACGCGATAGGCCGCGGTCTCCGCTGAGCCTGCCGAAGCGTCCGCCAGTTTTTTGTAAGGTTTTGAACAGACGCTGCATCTCGCGGAACTGCTTCATCAGGCGGTTCACTTCCTGGACCTGGGTGCCTGATCCGCCGGCGATGCGCCTGCGGCGTCTGGCGTTCAGGATTTCGGGATCGCGCCGCTCGGCGATGGTCATTGAGCTGATGATCGCCTCGGTGGTCTTGAACTGCCGTTCCACGTCTTGCGGCGAGAGGTTGCGCGCCGCCTGTCCCATGTTGCCGGGCAGCATCTCCAGCATCTGGCTCATCGGACCCATCTTCTTCGATGAGCGCATCATCTCAGCCAAGTCTTCGAGCGTGAACTCTCCCGAAGACAACTTCCTGGCTTGATCTCTGGCGGCTTTTTCATCGAAAGCAGCCTCTGCTTTTTCGATCAGACCAAGCACGTCACCCATGCCCAGGATGCGGGAGGCTAGACGCTCTGGATTATACACCTCCAAGGCGTCCAGTTTCTCGCCTGTGCCGAGGAACTTGATCGGCACACCCGTAACCGAGCGGATCGAGATGGCCGCGCCGCCGCGCGCATCCCCATCCATTTTCGACAGCACCAAACCGGTCAGCGGGACGGCATCCCGGAAACCTTCGGCCACGTGCAGGGCTTCCTGACCGATCATGGCGTCCACGACGAGCAATGTCTCCGCCGGCGGGACTTTCGCGACAATGGCTCGCAGCTCGTTCATCAGCTCGTCATCCAACTGGGAACGGCCGGCCGTGTCCACGATCACGACGCCAAAGCCGCCGTTTTGCGCCTTCGCCATCGCCCGGACAGTCAGCTCAGGCGGCTTGACCCCATTTTCGGTGTGCACCGGAACGTCCAGTCGCTGGCCCAGCGTCTGCAATTGCTGGATGGCTGCCGGCCGGTACGGGTCGCCGGCGACGAGCATCACCCGCTCCCCGCGCGAGCGCAGCAGTTGCGCCAACTTCCCGGCGACGGTGGTCTTGCCCGATCCCTGCAGCCCGACCAATAGAAGCAGGCGCGGGCGCGGCCCGCTCAGGTTCAGCGGCGCGGGTTCACCCAGGGTGGCGATCAATTCCTCGTTGACGATTTTAACGACCTGTTGGCCCGGGTTGAGCGCCTTCGAGACCTCTACACCGACAGCCCGCTCACGCACGCGGGACACGAATTCCTTGACGACACTGTAGTGAACATCCGCTTCCAGCAGGGCCAGGCGGACTTCGCGCATGGCCGCATCCACGTCCGCGACGGAGAGTTTCCCGCGCCGCCGCAACTGGTCAAAAACCTGGTTTAGCCGTCCAGTGAGTGTTTCAAACACGAGCTTTCTTCATTATTTAGTAGAGTTTAGGTTCTCTGGGAATCGCCGTGATAGATCACCGCATATGCTGGTAGGCGTAGGACAAATTGGCAATTTGTCCCACATTTGCTGCTGCATCACGGCAAATCCCAATGAGACAGAGTTTATCAAAGCCGCCAGATTTTAGCTTAGAAAGGGCAGGTGGTCAAGGAAAACTTCAAAAGCCTTCAATCGTCCATGGGGATGGGCTTCATCGCTTTGACGGCCGCCCGCGCAGCCAAGGCTGGCGAGAAGCTGGCTG
>MNXK01000033.1 GCA_001872165.1 Anaerolineae bacterium CG2_30_58_95 | reverse complement strand
GACATTCCCACAGCCGCAGGCCGCCATAGGTGGCGCTGATGGGTTCATCCCAGGTGGAGGAGTGCGCGGCCAGGTCGGCCACGGTCATGCAGCCGCCAGCCTTTTGTATCGTCGCAGCGATGGCCTCGGCGATTTCGCCCTCGTAAAAAGCCTTCTTGCCGCCCTCGGCTACTTTTTGGAAAGTGCGCGCCAGGCCAGGGTTGCGGAAGATCTCGCCCGCCTTCGGCCCGCGGCCAGCGATGGTCATCTCGCCGCCGTTCAAGGCCTCTTTCAGTTGTTGTTCAGCCGCGCGCTGCCAGAAATGGGACGTGATCGGCGCGACCGGGAAGCCCTCTTCGGCCAGGCGAATGGCCGGAGCGAGCGCTTCGGCAATGCTCAACGTGCCATGTCGGTCTAGAAGGTCGCACCAACCCGCGCACGCACCCGGCACGGTGATGGTATAAGGGTGATAAGGCGGCAGTTCCGCCATGCCGTTTTTTCGCAGCAGGTCGAGGGTCAGGGAGGCGGGCGCACGTCCGGAACCGTTCAGGGCGGTGATCTCCCCCGTCTCCGCCTCATAAAACAGGGCAAACATATCCCCGCCGATGCCGGTGGAGGTCGGCTCGGTGACGTTGAGCGCCGCGGCAGTCGCCACAGCCGCATCGGCGGCGTTGCCGCCACTGGCGAGAATTTCCAAACCGGCAGCGGTCGCCAGCGGCTGGGACGAGGCCACCATGCCGCCGCGTCCCATGACCGGGGAACGCCGGGAGAGGAAAACGGGTTCGGAATCCAGGGAGGCAATCATTTACTTCACCGGAGGAGTAGAACGCGCCGGGATCGTCGTCACCAGCACCTTGTCCACACGGTTGCCATCCATGTCCATCACTTCAAAGCGCAAACCATTCCACTCGAACTGTTCGGCGGTCTTCGGAATACGCCTCAGGTGCATCATCACAAAACCGCCGAGCGTCTCGTATTCTTCCTCGTCGGGCAGGCGGCGTAAATTGAATATTTCTTTGAAATCATCGTTCGACAGCATCCCGTCCAACAACCAGGAACCATCCTGTCGCTGGGTAGCCTGCGATTCCCCCTCGAACTCACCAACGATTTCTTCGAGGATGTCAGCCAGGGTCAGCAGACCCTGCACAATGCCGAATTCGTCCACCACCAAAACCATTTCGCGTTTGGCTTCTTTGAGTATTTCAAGGGCGCGCGAGCCGAAGGCAGTCTCCGGAACGTAAAGCGGTGGGCGGGCAATCTGCTTGAGTTGCCTGCCGTCTTTCAGGTCGGCCAGGAGCAAGTCTTTGGCCTTGACCACGCCCAGGATGTTGTCCAGGCTATCCTCGGCCACCGGGAAACGCGAAAACTCGCATTCCTTGACCTTGCGGCGGATTTCTTCCAGCGGGTCGTTGACATCCAGCCAGACGATTTCGTTGCGCGGGGTCATCAGCGAATTGACGCGCCGGTCGCTGAGCGAAAACACGCCCTCGACCATATCCTGCTCCGATTCCTCGAAAACGCCCGCCTGTGTGCCCTGTTCCAGCAAAATTTGCAGTTCCTCCTCCGTTACGGGTAGTTCTTTGGTTGGTTTGACGCGCAGCAGACGCAAGACAAGTTCGGTGGATTTGCCGAGCAGCCAGACAATCGGCTTGAAGAGCGCGGCAATGAAGATCATCAATCCGGCCACGCCGGAGGCGATTTTCTCCGCGTTTTGCAAGGCCAGCCGTTTGGGAACCAATTCGCCGAGCAGCATGGAAAAATAGGTGATGAGGATGACGACAATCGCGAGGCCGATAGAATGGGCGTATGGCGCAAACGCCGGGACTTTCGCCAGTTCAACCGCCAGCGCCTCGCCAATCGTCGCGCCGCCGACCGCGCCGGCCAGCACGCCGACCAGTGTGATCCCGACTTGTACGGTGGGTAGGAAGCGATTTGGATTTTCGGCCAGGTTGAGAGCGGCGCGGGCTTTGGCGTCTCCTTCGTTGATTCTGTGCTGTAAGCGAGCTTTACGCGAGGCAAATACCGCCGCCTCTGACATGGCAAACAGGCCGTTTAAAAGTATCAACAGAAAAATAACCAGAATTTCAATCCCTATGCCTTGCATCTTCTTTCGTCCTTCCTGAAAACCATGAGGCGGCTAATCTTTGCTTGCATGTTCGTGCCAGTGGTGAATATCGGGCAGATGATGGTGCGCATGTTCAAACTGTCTGTGGGTGTGGGGATGTGAATGGAATTGTTCGACGAAGACACGGGCGGGGTGTTCATGTAAATGATGCCCGTCGTCGTGGCAGTGACGGTGTTCATGGTCAATCTCGCAATGAACGTGCGCGTGCGTATGTTCCTCGTTCAATAATATCATAGTGCCGATAACCATCAGAGGCAGGGCGACGATAAAAATGATACCGGGGGCTTCCCGAAACAGCAGCAGCGATAACCCAATGCCGGAAAGCGGCGCGGTACTGAATAAAGTGCTGGTGCGCGCCGCGCCGAGATTCCGCATGGCATGGACAAACAGGACGATACTCAATCCGTAACTCAGGCTTCCCAGCAGCATGGCTTTGACGGCGTTGCCAAAGCCTGGGATGCTCTCACCGGCGAGGCGCGCCAGCATAAAGGAAACAAGCCCTGCGCCCAATCCTTTGACGATGACAATCGCCAGGGGATCTTTGGAAGATATATTCCGGGTGAAATTATTATCCAACCCCCACAGCAAACAGGCGGCCATGATGCCCAGGGCGCCGAGGGAAAGTCCCCATTCGCCTTTCAAATTCACGGATAACAAAATACTGGCAGTCGTGACCAGCGCAATGGCCCACCCAATTTGGCGGTTTATCGCTTCTTTGAATATCAGCACGGCGATGAGTGTGGTTGCCACGCCCTCGAAATTAAGCAATAAGGAAGCGGTCGCGGCGGGGGTGTGGCGGAGGCTGATAAGCAGGGTAATTGGCGCGGCCACGCCTCCGGCCAGGATGGCTCCAGCCAGCCACTTAATATCGGCTTTTCTGATTAGCGCTTCTGCGTTTGCGGTTTTACTGTTGAGCGATTGAATGATTTTTATCAGCAGCAGGCTTGTGCCGCTTCCCAGATATAAAAAGGATGCCAGCGTAACCGGCGCAATTTCGCCCAGCAGCATTTTTGCGAGTGGCGCGCTTGCGCCGAATAGCAGAGCAGCCAGCAGGGTCTGTAACATTGGGGAGAGGTTGGATTTTGTCATTGTCATTATCGGTGTGTTTCGATATATCCAATTAGTTTCTCAATCACATTGGCAGTTGGAAGCCCCATTTCCCGCATCCGGCGCAATTCACCTGAGCGATGCAGCGCCTCGCCCAGCCGCACGCCCTCCGGCGCCACGCTCCGCCAGACGGCATGGAGACTCTGAGCGCATCTGGCGTCTCCGAACAAATTCATCTCCACGTGCATGCTCATAATGAGAATCTCCAGCGTTGGATCAGGCGGGTCAAAGACCTTGATCAGCTTGCGACTGAGATACGGCGTAGTGCCGAGCAGATTCACGCTCCCGGCGAAAGGATCGCGACAGGCATAGTGTAAAGTCCGCAAACCGGACATGTAAAACATCCCCATGCACATCGGGCAGGGTTCGGTGGTGGTGTACAGGATGCAGGTATGCGGGTCAATAGGGTGATAATCCAGCGTCACCAGCGCGTTGGCCTCGGCATGGGCCAACGGATTCCCATAGATGTGACCATCCGCCCCGCGTTTATCGTGGATGCGGTTGCGCCCGCGCGCAATAATGACGCCATCCGCGCCGGTCACGACCGCGCCGATAGGAATACTGTCGTCGCAATAAGCTTCCCACGCCAGTTCGAGACAGGCTTGCCAAGGGGGTGATAGAGTCTCCCACATTTAGGGTCTAACTGGCGGAGAGGGTGGGATTCGAACCCACGGTGGACACAAGGCCCACAACGGTTTTCGAGACCGTCCCATTCAACCACTCTGGCACCTCTCCAATTCCGTGTCAAGTGTTCCAATGTCAGGTGTCACGTGACACCGAAGCACTTGACACCGGAACACTTTGCCCGGCGGAGCGTATTATATCCTAAATCTCCAC
>MNXK01000234.1 GCA_001872165.1 Anaerolineae bacterium CG2_30_58_95 | reverse complement strand
GAACGTGGACGATATACATGGCGCCTCCTGTTAGCCTGTCTGCATGACGACCCCAGTCTCGGCAAGCACCTCGAACACCTTTTCTGCTACAGCCACTGTTGTGGACCCTAATCCGCAGGCAGGGACGAGCAAGCTGTGCTGGTCGAACTCCTCTGGCTCGATCCTGATCCCGCGCGCCGCGGCTTTCGCGGACACCAGCCTGATCCCGTCTCGGAGGCGTTTTGCCAGCCCCTCGGCGCTGACGCGGTAGATCTCCTCATTGTTCGGCACGATGCCCCAGGCGACCGCGCCGCCGCGGTCGAGGAAGGCGCGTAACTCTGCGGGATACAATGCCAGGTTTTCGATGTAACCGTAGGCATCCAGGTTGAGGATGTCCACTTTGGTCGCCAGCAGCACGCCCCAATCGGTGTTGGCGCAGCAGTGGACGCCCGCCAGCGCGCCCTCGGCGTGGATGGCGTCGAAGACCTCGTCCAGCATGGCGATGACCTGTTCGCGTCCCAGGCTGATGAATGCCGAGCCGAACGAGGCCATGTAGGGTTCGTCCACGAAGAGGATGACATTCGGGCGGACCGTCTTCAACTGGCGCACCTGCCAGCGGGCGTTCATGGCGGCGTTCTTGAGGATGGCATCGGCCAACATATCGTTGTACAGGCTGGCGCGCAGATCCTGGTCGGTGACGGTCAGGCCAAAGGAGATGGGGCCGGTCACCTGGCCTTTGGCCCATTGGCTGATAGCAGATGGCGGATGGCTGATGGCGGATGGCTTATGGCTGATAGCAGATGGCGAATGGCTTATGGCCGATGGTGAATGGCTGAGTGCTTCCAGCATTGCGTAAACCCCCCCCGCGTATTCGGGGCGCAGGGCGAAGTAATCCACATCATCGGCGATAACATGCTCGTAGAAAACCTCCAGCGCGGGGGTGATGTCCTGCCGGGTGTCGAAGTAGATTTTTTCTTTCGCCGCGTCCTCGACGATGGCCGGCAGGGTAGGGGAGTACTGCACGTACATGTTCTCGCGGAAGGTGCGGCGCGAGAGTTGCGGCCAGGCGGGCGCGTCCAGCGTTTCCACCAGTTTATGCACAATTGCATCGGCGGAAGGGTGGGGGACGCTGCCGACATGGGTGGTTATGTAATGAAATTCAGGCATTGATTGCTCCGGGTGTAGGACAGACCTTTGGTCTGTCCATGCGGGACAGGTCGGAGACCTGTCCTACGGTATGAAATCCTCACTGACGTATGTGAATGGCCACTCGCGCCAGTCCTGTACTAGCCCGGCCCTGACCGGGTTGTCGAGAATATAGGCAACAATTCTCTCCAATTCCCTTTCATCCCGCACAACGTGATCGTAACTCTCATCTTCCCAGAAGGGCCCGTGCCGCTCCATAAGCTGGTTACAATAATGCCCGGTGCGTCCTTTGAGCAAACGCATGGCATGACTAAGGGCTGTGTAGTGCTGACCAGCCTTGAGCGGCGGTGGTTCGGGGATATCTTGCTGGTCAATCGCCAAGTGGCCGTGGTTGCTCATGATGCAATAGGCGATGAGGTGGTAATTTTGTGGTTCGAGACGGCGGATTTCTTGCGTTACCAGTTCCGCCACATGCGGTTCGGCTAACCAGCGAGGCCCTGTGCTCTGATCGAGGTAGGCATCGTACTGACCGAACATCTTTTTCGAGAGTTTGTAGCGTTCCTCTCGCAGGGTCTCGCCGCGGAAGCGTTGTGTCAGCTGCTGCTCTTCGCGTTCCTGTTCCTGGCGCAATTGCTCGATGACTTCGCGCGGCAAACTCCCCGCCAGGCGAAAGGTGACAAAGAACGTGGCGTTCGACGGATGGTAGTGGGGTAGGTGACGGTAGAAGAGATCGTTCATAGGCTCGTTGGACAGACCTATGGTCTGTCCATGCGCTGGACAGGTCGGAGACCTGTCCTACTGGGGCAACTTCTACGCAGCGATTGTAGGACAGACCTCTGGTCTGTCCATGCGCTGGACAGGTCGGAGACCTGTCTTACCGGTGTAACTTCTGCGCCGCCACAAACGACAAACCTTTCTCCGTCAGCGCACGGGCGGTGTGGTTGCAGGCCTCCACTTTGAGCATGAAATTGTTTTGCAGGTTGTCCCAGTCGCCAGACTCGATGACTTCTGTCTTCTCGCGGAAGTAATCCAAAATATCGGACGGGTGGGCGAGAGTTTGCTCCACTTCCGGGTCGCCGCCTTCGTGCTTGGCGGAGATGTTGGCCACGTGGCCGGCGATCTCCAGCAGTTCGGCGCGGCGGTCGTAGGGCTGGACGACGATAGATTTCCATGTCTCGACGATGTGATGCTCGAAGCGCACCACATTCTCGAAGCCGAGCGCCTTGCGGAATTGGGCGGTCAGTTCCATCGTCTCGTTGTTGATCGAGTTCGACCAGTTGAAGCCAATGAGCGGACTCGTTCCATCGTCGCGGCTGAATAGCTTGGCAGCCAGCAGGATCCAAAGCGCATGATACGGATTGTCACTGCCAAAGTAGACGGATATCTTGAATTCGATGTCCACACCGATGCGGTGCAGCAGGAAGCCAAGCAAAATCGTACCCGCGTTGAAGTTCAACACTTGACGCACGCCGTAGGTGGTGTAGTAGTAGAGATACTCGTCCAGCCATTGCAGGGCGTGCTCGTTAGGCTGACCAATACCCCCGAAATAGCCGGTGATGGTCTCCGGGCCGCCCAGGTGCAGGTTGGAACCGTCGGTACCTTTCGTGTCCAACGTCTCGACGAACGAGGCGCCGATGATCTGCATGGCCGCGCTAAAGGCAGGCAGGTCGCCATCTGCCTCTTGTTCTTTCATCCTGCGGACGCGGATCCAGCGTCCGGGCATCAGGCTGCGCTCGGCGATGGCGCGTTCTGCGGCAGCGCGCACGTATGGGAAGTACTGCGCTGCGCTAACCTCCAGCGTGACAGCGAAATCGTCCTTGAATTGAGTGGCAGCAGCTTTTTCGCCCAGGATCTTTCGCCGGTAGTCGGCAATCGAGATGAAAGCGCTTTTATCGCGCTGTTCCGCCAGCCATGTCAGGTCGTTGATGTATTCTGGCGCGGTCGCCTTGACTTTGGCCAGCAGGTTGGGCAGCCTGCGCGCCTCGGCGGCCTTGGCGTTGATCTTTTCGGGCGTGCCGTATTTCTCCACAACAGCCAGGAAATCATTCATCACGCGCGAGTCCGGGTCGAGCAAGACGGCGTTGATCGCGTCAAGCCGGTCGCGGGGTATTTCGAGCAATGGACGGATGTCTTTTGTCATTTTGGCTCCTTGGGGTAGGTATACAGGTAGACAGGTAGACAGGGACGTATTTACTTGTTTACTTGTTTACGTGTCTACCTGTCCCAACATCTTCTTCAACTCATCATATTCCTCATCCGGCATCCCGAACCAATTCTCCGGCTGCGGGAACTGCTTGCCGATGACCTCGTCGTGATAGGCCTTCAGCCCGTTGAGAA
>MNXK01000174.1 GCA_001872165.1 Anaerolineae bacterium CG2_30_58_95 | reverse complement strand
GAGTGGCAGGCCTTTGTCAAGGCCATCCGCGAGGGGGGGCAGCCGCCGATCCCGTATGAGCATTTGATCGGCGTAACGAAGGCCACGTTCGCGGCGGTGGAGTCGCTGCGCAACGGAGAACAGGTTGGTGTATAATCGCAGTGCAAACATGTAGTGCAAAAGGATTGCGCCATGCCTGAGATTAGAGAGCGACTCAATCTATATCTTACCAAGCCGCTGGCGGACGAACTGCGCCGCGTCATCCCTCCTCGCGAACGGACACGCTTCGTTGAGGAAGTGCTGGCGCGCGAATTGCGCCGCCGGAAGTTGAAGGAAGCGTTGGAGGCTTCTGCCGGGGCCTGGACAGACGAAAACCATCCCGACATGATGACCGGCGAAGATATTGACCGCTGGATCGAAGAACAACGGAAACTTGGTACACGCGATTGGTCTGAAGAATGGGGGAGGCATGAGTGATTACATCCTTGATTCAGGGATTTTGATCCGCCACCTCCGTGATTATTCCGGCTACCCGGAGTTGGTAAAGCATTTTACGGATGAGGCTCGAGTCTATATTTCGGCAATGACCCGATTGGAAATCGTGCGCGGGTTGCGCGAACCGGAACGCCGGGGGACATTCGCCCTGCTCAACTCTCTTGACACGATTGCCGTAACCAGCGGTATCGCCGACCAGGCCGGGGAACTCATCCGCTCCTGGCGCGAGCGCGGCGCGACCATTGGAGATGCAGATGCCATCATCGCCGCCTCCGCGCTGCAGAATGGTCTGGCACTGGTGACGACGAATGCACGTCACTTCCCAATGTCAGAATTGGACATCTTTCAGGCTGATGAAAAGGGCGCGCTAACGCGGCGCGAGTGAATGGTACAATCAACAATGCTTGGTTTAGGAGGTTGCGATGGTTGAGATTGCTCCTGGAATTACTGTTGATCCTTCCGTTCGTTTCGGGCGGCCAGTGATACGCGGGACGCGCGTGCCTGTAGAGACTGTGGTCGGGCGCATTGCGGCAGGTATGTCCTTCGCGAATGTGGCTGATGAATACGGTATTACAGCAGACGATATTTATAACGCTTTACGTTATGCTGCGCACAGGCTGGCTGAGGAACAGGTATGGGCAACGGCCTGACCCTGCGTTTCTTGACTGATGAAGATGTTCCTCGTTCAACAGCCCGCATTCTGCGAGAGGCTGGCTTTGATGCAACGGATGTCCGCGATGTAGGCTTGCGGGGTAAAAGTGACGAAGAATTTATTCCATCGGTTAGCCATCGTCGAAATTGGAAAAGTTCGGTTGCGAGGCAGGTAGGCAACTGACTTATCTCCACCGCATGAGATCTGCATCTCGACTAATGATTGCCCTCAAAGCCCTGCGCCAGTTGAGGATCAAACCCCTGGCGCTGTATGGGCTGTATCAAATTGGCTTGCGGACAGGGCATTACAAGAGAGTCACCAGTCGTCAGTCATCAGTCGCTAGTGGACAGTTTAAAGCGGTCTTGCCTCTGCCCGGCCGCGACGAACTCCTTGCTGTGCTGGGGGAAGAAGGCAAAGCCGCCCTCCTCGCCGAAGCGGATGAAATTGTCAGGGGCAAAGTCCGTCTCTTCGGTGCTCAACCGGTTGACCTGCAACTCACCCTCCCCGGAAAACTGGCACACTGGACCGCCTACGAAACCGACCCCTCACTACTCTCTAATCTCCATTCTCTAATCTCTGATATCAAGTTTATTTGGGAACCTGCCCGTTTTGGCTGGGCCTTCACACTTGGCCGCGCTTACCACCTCAGCGGCGACGAAAAATATGCCGAAGCCTTTTGGCGATACGCGGAAACCTTTCTGGATGCCAATCCGCCTTATCTTGGGCCAAACTGGATGAGCGGTCAGGAGGTGGCTTTGCGGCTGATGGCCTTCGTCTGGGCAACGCAAGTTCTGGCCGAGTCGTCTGCCTCCACAACGGAGCGAAAGGCGCGCCTGGCGCAATCCATTACGCATCACGCATTACGCATTACGCCTACTCTCATCTACGCTCGTTCGCAAAACAACAACCATTTGCTCACCGAGGCCGCTGGTCTCTACACCGCCGGGCTGGCGCTGCCGGAGCATCCGCAGTCAGCCGGGTGGCGCGACCTCGGCTGGAAGTGGCTCGAGCGGGGCTTTCAAGCCCAGATTGACGGCTATGGTGAATATGCCCAGCACAGCACGAATTATCATCGCCTGATGTTGCAGGTGGCGTTGTGGGTAAATGCTTTAAACACGACCCCCAAAGAACGGGGGCAAGAGGACACGAAGTTACACGAAGGATTCCCGCGCAAGACGCTTGACCGCCTCAGCGCGGCCACGCACTGGCTCTATGCCCTGCTCGACCCCGTTTCCGGCCGCGTGCCTAATCTGGGTGCAAATGACGGGGCATATATTTTTCCGCTGACCGTCTGTCCATTCGAGGATTATCGCCCGCTGATGCAGGCGGCCGCGCAGGCATTTCTGGATTATCAACTGCCGCGCGGCGTCTGGGACGAGATGTCACTCTGGTTCGGCATCCCGCTGGAGAGCAAGAAATACGTCCGCACGGAACGCTATCTTGGCGATCACCTGTATGCCAAAAATTCCTGGGCTTACCTGCGCACTGCACAATTCGCCTCCCGCCCCTCCCACGCTGACCAGTTGCACCTTGACCTGTGGTGGCGCGGGCTGAACGTTGCCCAGGATGCAGGCACTTATCTGTATAACGCTGCCGCTCCCTGGGACAACAGTCTAACCACCGCGCGGGTGCATAACACGGTGACCGTCAATGGCTGCGACCAGTTCACCCGCGCCGGGCGCTTTCTGTATCTCGATTGGGTGGATGCCTACCGCAAGAACGAGATCGCTGCTGAACCAGAGGTGATCCAGCGTGTGAGCGGACGCTACCGGGGGCGCGGCTTCCGGCACACCCGCAGCGTGACGGCCTTCGCCGATGACCGCTGGCTGGTGCAGGATGAAGTTTTACGTTTACGCTTTTGGCCTTCATCTTTCATCTTTCATCTTTCATCCTTCCGCCATCCTTCATCCTTCCGCTTGCATTGGCTGCTGCCGGATTGGGAATGGGAGATCGAGAGTCGAGAGTCGGGAGTCGAGAGTCGAGAGTCGGGAGTCGAGAGTCGAGAGTCGGGAGTCGGGAGTCGAGAGTCAGGGCTAGAATTACGACTCAAGTCGCCGTATGGCTGGCTCGCCCTTCACGTTGACCTTCGACCTTCGACCTGCCAACCTTCGACCACCCTCGTCCGCGCTGGCGAATTGATCTACGGCGAGGGGCCGGTCTTGCCAATACGTGGCTGGGTTTCGCCGACTTATGGTGTTAAAATTCCCTCGCTCTCTTTCGCGGTCGAGGT
>MNXK01000001.1 GCA_001872165.1 Anaerolineae bacterium CG2_30_58_95 | reverse complement strand
AGGCCGGCGCGCTGGCCGACCGAAAAGATGACCGTGTCGCACGGAATAACGTGATTGGAATCCGGCGCCTTCTCGACCGAGAGCCTGCCAGCCTCGTCGAAGGAGAACGAGGCCACCGACATGCACTCCACGCCGCGCACACGCCCATTTTCATCGCCAAGAACGGCTTCGAATGTGCGGTCGTTGTAGATTTCAATGCCTTCGTCGAGCGCGGCTTTGATCTCCCACGCGTGGGCGGGCATTCCCACGCGGCTTTCCAAGCAGGCCATCGTGACCTTGCAGCCCAGGCGCACGGCAGAGCGCGCCACGTCAATGGCGACGTTCCCGCCGCCGAGAACGAGAACATTCTTTCCGCTTTCATCCTTTGTTTCGTATTTTCCAAGCCGCACATCCCGTAGAAAATGCGTGTTGATGATAACCCCGTCCAGGTTTGCGCCCGGGATGGGCAGCCGCACGCCCTCGTGCGCGCCGACGGCAATCAGCACCGAAGAAAAGCCCTCATCGAAAATGTCATCCAGGTTTGTTACAGGAGTATTGAGGCGCAGTTCAACGCCCAGGTCGGTAATGTCCGCCACCTCGCGCTCGATGATCCCGGCAGGCAGACGGAATTCGGGCACGCCCAGGCGCAACATCCCACCCGCCACAGGCATGGCCTCGAAGATGGTGACGGGATAGCCCTCGCGGATAATATCCTGCGCAGCGGTCAATCCGCACGGCCCGGCGCCGAGGATGGCAACGCGCTTATCAAGATATTTGATTTCGACCTTTTCCACCGGCTGGCGAGGCTCGGCATAAACTTTATCGGTGACGAAGCGCTTGAGGGCGCGGATGTTGATCGGCTCATCCACCTGGGCGCGATTGCAAGCCGTCTCGCAGCGATGGTTACAGATACGCCCGCAAATGCCAGGGAAGGGATTGTCCATTTTGATGACGCGCAGCGCGTCCGCCCAACGTCCCTCGCGAATCAGAGCGATGTAGCCCTGGGCGCGTTGATGAGCGGGGCAGGCGTCGCGGCAGGGAGAGATGCCGCGCTTCTCGATGGCGAAAGCGTTCGGCACCGCCTGCGGGTAGAGTTTATAGGCCGCGCGGCGTGGCGCAAGCCCCTCATTGAACGAATCCGGGACAATGACCGGGCACACTTTGACGCAGTCGCCGCAGGCGATGCACTTGCTGGTCTCGATATAGCGCGGCTGGCGCAAAACCGTGACGGTGAAATCGCCCGCCTGTCCCGTGACGCTTTCGACTTCGGTATTGGTCAGGATTTCGATATTCGGATGGCGCCCAGTTTCGACCAGCCTCGGCGAGATGGTGCACATGGCGCAGTCGTTGGTCGGGAAAGTTTTATCCAACTGTGCCATGTGTCCGCCGATGGCCGACTGCTTCTCGACGAGATAGACCTTGAAGCCCTGTTCGGCCAAATCGAGCGCGGACTGCATCCCCGCGATGCCACCGCCAACGACCAGCACGGCGCCGACGGGCAAGGATGAAGGATGAAGGATGAAGGATGAAGAATCATCCCTCGGCTTGTTGCTCTCATCTGCTTTGCTTCTCGCCTGCGCTCGCATATCTTATCCTTTGGCAATTCTATTACTGACTCTAATGTGTCACTGCGGGTAAATCCACAGCAATTTCATCCTTCATCCTTTTTTCTTGCGGCGACCTTTGAAGGCAAAATCCTCATCCTCTTCGATAATTTCATCCTTCATCTTTCCGCTTTCATCCTTCCTTCTGTCGCCTGCCGCGGAACTCGACCTCATCTTCCGACTCTTCGACCATCAACTTTTGACCTTCAATCTGCAACTTGAGCGGGTTTGGTCCTAACTTGCGCACGCGCTCCGTCATCGTTTTCGCAGCATTCGCATACGCCTGCGCCTGGCTGCCGGACATGAAGAACATGTCCAGACGCTCGCCGCCCAGCCCGATTTCATCCAAGATTTTCTTAGCGCGCTGCATCCGGGCGCGGCCGCGCTCGTTGCCGCGCACGTGATGGCAATTGCCGATTGGACAGGCAACGATGTAGACCCCGTCTGCGCCTTGCTCGAATGCCTCCAGCAGGTAGCGCACGTCGGTCTTGCCGGTGCAGGGCATGCGCACGAACTTGACGTTAGCCGGATACTGTACCTGCAGCGCGCCAGCCGTATCCGCCGCCATGTAGCCGCAATAGATGCAGTAAAAGGCAGTAATCTCTGGCTCGAATTTCGTTTCGAGTTCTTTTGTCATATCTCACTCATCACAAAGCGCCACTCCGCAAGCTGCGTGGCGCAATACTAACATTAGTGCCATGCGCCCAAACCTTGAATGGAACGCAACATCATTTGCTCATCCGTGTAATTGATCAATTGGATGGCATTGGCAGGGCATTCGCCAGTGCACGTGCCGCAGCCCTGACATTGAGCCGGGTCAATCCACGCCGCGCCGCCCAGCCCGCCGACGCCCACGCGCCCCTCGAACTGGACAACCTGCGGGATCTGGAATGGGCAGGTGCGCGTGCAGGTCAGGCAGCCAACGCACTTGTCCGGGTCAACCTGCGCCACCACCCCGCCCAGCCAGAGCGATTCCTGCGAGAGCAGCGTCAGGGCACGGGCAGCCGCCGCCAGCGCATGGCTGATGGATTCCTCAATAAATTTGGGGTAGTGCGCCATTCCAGCCAGGAAGATGCCCTCGCGCATGAAATCCATCGGGCGCAGCTTTAACTGCGCTTCCTCGAAGAAGCCTTCAGAGGAAAGCGGCACGCGCAGTATGCGCGCCAACTCCGCTGCGCCGACAGAGGGCGCAATAGACATGCTCAGCGTTACCATGTCAGCAGGCAGGGTTATCCATTTATCCAGCGTCATATCACGGACACCCACGTGCAATTGTTCGCCGACGACGCGGAAGACCTGCGGCGGCTGCTCATCCACATAGCGCATGAAAATGACGCCCAAGCGGCGCGCTTCGGTGTAGTATTCCTCGCGAAAACCATAAGTGACTATATTTTTATAAAGCACGGTCACCCGGCAGTTCGGATTGAACAATTTGAGCCGGATGGCGTTCTTCATCGTGTTCGTGCAGCACACCCGCGAACAGTAATCCGGCGCGCCGATCGGACGGGCGCATTGGATCATGACCACATCCTTGAGCGCGGCGATCTCCTCCGGGTGGTGGATGATTTTCTCCTCCAATTCGCGCTGGGTGATGACGCCGTCCAGTCGCAGCAGCGGATGTTCGCGGGTCTCGCGGCCCCCGGTGGCGACGATGGTCGCGCCATGGCTGACAGTGAACCGTTCGATTGTGCCATCCGGGCGATGGGCCTGTAACTCCGATTTGAAATCGCCGACGTGTCCACTATGATGAACGAGTTCAGTACGGATATGTGTGGAAATCCGTTGGTGAGAGCGCACACGATTGACCAGGTCGCGTAAGAGGCGCTGCGGATTATAGCCCTCGGCCACGTAATACAAATCCAATAAATTACCGCCGAGACGCTCCTCGCGCTCGATGAGATGCACATCGTAGCCAGAATCAGCAATCGCCAGCGCAGCCGTCATGCCCGAGACGCCTCCGCCGATGACCAGCGCAGCCGGCACACAGGGCATTTTCTCCTTGTAAACCGGTTTCGCGGTCATTACCCGTCCCACTGCCAGGCGCGTCAATTCAATTGCCTTACGATTGGCCTGATCGCGCTGGTTTTTGTGAACGCGCGTACATTGCTCGCGCATATTGACGAGCTCGAGCAAATAGGGATTGAGTCCAGCCTGCCGCACCATGCGCTGGAAAAGCGAATCGTGTGTGCGGTTCGAGCAGGCTACCACCACTACGCGATTGAGATTCTCGTCCCTGATCTTATCCTGAATGTATTCCAGCATTTCAGGAAAACAAGCGTATTCGATCACTTCAGCGACAGCTACGTCCGGCCATTCTCCCGCCTTGCGGACAAGCATCTGCAGATCAATGTATTCGCTGATGGTGCCGCCGCAGGTGCAGGCAAAGACGCCTGCTTTCGGCTGCTCGCCGGTGACATCGCGCTCCGGCGGCAGGCCGTTCGTCGAGAGGAATGGCGCGGCGCGGGAATACTCATAGGTATTCAGCCGGTCATTGAGCAGGCGCATCACCTCGGCCGCTGCACCGCTGGCATCAATGATGGTTTCGACGATCTCCTTCGGGCTGGAAAATGCCCCACAGACAAACACTCCCGGCCGCGAGGTTTGCAGCGGCGCGAATTTATCCGTGGTGCAGAAGCCGTACTTATTCAGTTCGATGTCGAGGATTTGGGAAAGCTGCGCAGCCGATTCGGGCGGCTGCAGGCCGATCGCCAGCACCACCATCTCGAAGCGTTCCTGGTGCAGTTGGCCGTTAGCCTCTGCGTAATGTAATATCAAATCATGCGTTTCGGGGTCTTCGCGGATGGCGGAGACGCGGCAGCGGTTGTATTCGATCTTATGGGTATTTCGTGCTTTATCAAAGTATGCACTGTATTCCTTGTTGAAGGCGCGCTCATCCATGATGAAGACGCTGCACGCCACATCCTTGAGGCGCTGCTTGGCAAGGATGGCTTCCTTGGTGGCGTACATACAGCAAATAGAGGAGCAGAATTCGTTTTCTTGGTCGCGCGAACCGATGCACTGCAGCCAGGCGATGGATTTCGGGGGACGATTGTCCGAGAGGCGCACGACCAGCCCCTCGGTCGGGCCGGAGCGGGAGGCTAGGCGTTCGTACTGCATTGCTGACAACACGTTGGGATACCGTCCGTGGCCAAGTTCTTCCAGCCGGGTCGCATCGTATACCTGGAAGCCGAGCGCCAGGATGATGGCACCCACATCCACTGAAAGCAGGCGCGGCTGCTCGTTCAAGTCAATAGCCTTGGTGGGACAGACCTTCTCGCACTTGCCGCAGTCGTCGCAGTATGGGCCTTTGTCAATGCAGTAAGCGTCCGGAGCGGCGCGGGGCGCGGTCTTGTAGGCCGCCTTGCGCTTGGTCATCCCCAACTGGTAGGAATCGGGCAGTTCCACCGGGCAGGCCTCGGCGCACAGGTTGCAGTTGATGCAGCGCAGAATGTCCACGTAGCGCGGCTCCTGGCGCAGCGAAACGCTGAAATCGCCCGCCTCCCCGGCCACGTCCACGATGCGCGTGTTGGTCAAGATCTGGATGTTGGGATGCTGGTTATTCTGGATATAAGCCGGGGAAATCGAAGGCCGCGTGCAGCCATAACCATGGTCGGGTGTGCCGCGGCACAGCAC
>MNXK01000212.1 GCA_001872165.1 Anaerolineae bacterium CG2_30_58_95 | reverse complement strand
TTCGTACCGGTCAGCCCGGCCTCCTCGCGCAGCAAGCGCAGCAGGCTCTTGTCTTGTCCGCTCGTGAACGTGTAAGCTTTGCCGTTGATCTTTGTTTGGATGGCTGTCCCTGACGTGTGACGTGTGACCCCTCGACTGTGCTCGGGGCGGGCGTTTGACGTGCTGGCATGTGGCGTTTTTCCCCACAGCAGCACCGGCTCGGACGGGAACCCGGCCTGCTCGCTGCCATCCGCGATGGTACGCAGCCCGCGCAGGGTCAGGACGCGCACCATCTCGCGGCGGTAAGCCGCCGAGCCGCGCATGTCGTCAATCGGGCGGGCGGCTTTAGCTGCCAGTTCGGCCGCTTGCGCGATGACCTCGGCGGTTAGCTCTTTGACAGCCAGGTAGCTCTCGGCTTCCGGCGCGTGGATGATGGTCGGGGCGACCGCGCCCAGCGTAATGGCGGCTGATTTAACGCGCACCAGAGCTTGCCCCGAGCTTGCCAAGGGGTCGAGGGTCAAGACGAACGCCACGTTGACGACCGAAATGGCCTGGGCGCGGCGCAGAGCCAGTTTCATGAAAGCCCCATGCTGGTTTTCCTTCATGGCTGGGAAGGCAATATCCACCAGCATTTCGTCCGCCTGCATGATGGTCTTACGTACACCGGTGTAGAACTCATCCAATGGAACTTTCCGCTCCCTCCACTCCCCTCTCCCCTCGCTCCACGATCTAAGAACCACCCATGCGCCCAGCGCCATCAGGGGCGTGATCGTGTCGTTGGCGGGGCTGGCAGTGATGAGATTGCCCGCCACCGTCCCCCGGTTGCGGATCTGCGGCGCGCCGACCTCCCAGGCGGCGCGCGCCAGCGGATAGGCGCGCTCGCGCAGAAGCTCAGAGGCTGCGCAGTGGTTGTGCGTCACCAGCGGCCCAAGGTGGAGGACGTCCCCCTCGTCCAGTGTGATGCGGTCCAGGTCCGGGATGCGGGAAATGTCAACGAGAGTCTCGACCCGTGGGCGGAGGCCGCGTTCCAGCTCGAGCATCAGGTCGGTCGCTCCGGCCACGATGCGGGCGCGTTCGCCAAGCTCGGCCAGGATGCGGACGACCTCGTCAATCGAAGAAGCAGAGATGTATTCGTTCCACATGTCTTAATTAAACCACAAACCCCCGAAAACGGGGGCAGGCCAAATAATGAGTGTCAGGGTTTTAGCAGCAATACTGTTTAGTTAAGAAGATCGGGTTCCCGTGCCCGACGGCGTGCCCGCAGGGTGCTTCGCGAGGAACCGTCTCTGCGACCTTATCTAAACAGTATTGGCTTTAGCAGGTTCGAAAAAATCAATGCGACATGTCACACTGAGAGAGCGTTCTGTGCAGCTGAATGGTCTCGCAGAACGTAGTGGAGATGCTTCGGGGCAAAGAACGCCCCTCAGCATGACAAGTCAAGGGAGGTAGTAGGTTATAAGGTTACAGCGCGGCGCTGCCGGTGATGACCTGGTAGCGGCGGTCGTACGTCTCGATGACCTGGCGCGCCAGCGCATCCACGTTGCGGATGGCAGCTTTGAGACCCTCGCCGCCGATAGAGGCCTCCAGCGTGTCGAGGCCGCTGCTGATCTGGCCGGCCAGGTCGAAGAAAGCCGCGTCGAAGGCGTAGATTTGGGCCAGTTCCTTCTCGTTGATTTTCACGGCGTCGAAGAAACCGGAATAGCCGTAGGAGGCATTCTTGATCCGGTCGCTGAAGGTGCGCAGCTTTAGCGCCGCCGAGTCCATCTCGTCTAAAAAGTCAATCTGGCCTGCGCCGCCGATGTCTTTCTGCATGGCGGAGGCGCGACCGGCGAGTTCGGTGTAACGCAGTGCAACCTGGTCGCGCAGCAGCTTATCGGACGCGCGGCGGTTGGCGCGTTCGATATAGCCGTTGAATCCGGGTACGTAGCTCAACAGTTTTTTGAAAATATCTTGCTGCCCCTTGACGGTTTCAAAAAGATCGCTCATTTTGCCTCCAGTTAATGTAGGAATGATTATCGCTTTCTGGTTGCCGCTTATATTATAGCCTGAGATTGCAGTTATAATCAAGCGACTCTGATCTTGTCAACTTGATTTACGTGAACATTGTAGAAAAGTTGTAACTGCCCAGGATTGCAAGTACCAGCGTTTTGGGTGGAGTCCGAAGTCTCCAACCTCTGTTCAACGCTTGCAAGCCATTTCCAACGTCAGGAGACGTTGGACTCCGTTGAGGCTGGGCGTTTTGGGTGGAGTCCGAAGTCTCCGACTTCGGTTTACGCTTGCAAGCCATTTCCAACGTCAGGAGACGTTGGACTCCGTCGAGGCTGGGCGGTTACGAAAAGTTGTTACTTATAAGGAGCTTTGATATGACCAGTGTAATAAACGATCTCTTGAAATTGACCGAAAACAGCGTGCGCGTGGAAGGCGAGAAGGTCACCGTGACCGACGCGGCGCGCCTGCGAAAGACGATCCAGCGTTGGGTGGAAGTCTCCGTGCTGGAGACTGGTCCACGCCAGGGCTGGGCGCGCTTCCTGACGCGTGCCGCCGCCCTCGAATTGGGCGTCCTGCCGGCCTCGATCCATGAACTGTACATGGCGCGCGGCCGCGGCGAAGTCCCCTTTACCTTTACTGTCCCGGCCATCAACCTGCGCGTGTTGTCGTTCGACGCGGCGCGGGCGGTCTTCCGCCAGGCAAAGAAGATGGATGCCGCAGCTTTCATCTTCGAGATTGCCCGCTCCGAGATAGGCTACTCTGCCCAGCGTCCGCCGGAGTATTCCACCAACATCCTGGCGGCCGCCATTGCCGAGGGTTATCGAGGCCCACTCTTCATCCAGGGCGACCATTTCCAGGTTTCAGCCAAACGTTATGCCGCCGATTCCGAAGCCGAACTCGGCGCATTGAAAGATCTGACCCGCGAGGCTATCGCGGCCGGTTTCTTCAACATTGACGTGGATACCTCCACGCTGGTGGACATCAGCAAACCGAGTGTGCCTGAGCAGCAGAAACTGAACGTGGAGTTGTCAGCCATGTTCTCGGCCTTCATCCGCGCCCTCGAGCCGAATGGCGTGACCATTTCGATCGGCGGCGAGATCGGCGAGGTGGGCGGCAAGAATTCGACCGAAGAAGAGCTGCGCGCTTACCTGGATGGCTACCTGGCCGCGTTGGCATCCCGCGCTCCGGGCGCGCCCGGCTTGAGCAAGATCAGCATCCAGACGGGCACCTCGCACGGCGGCGTCGTTCTGCCGGACGGTACGATTGCCAAAGTGAGCGTGGACTTCGATACGTTGCGTGACTTGAGCCGGGTTGCCCGTTCAGCTTATGGTTTGGCCGGGACGGTGCAGCACGGCGCCTCCACGCTGCCGGAGGATGCCTTTGGCAAATTCATGGAATATGAGGCCACGGAAGTCCATCTGGCGACTAACTTCATGAACATGTTCTACGACCGCATCCCGGATAGCCTGCGCAAGGAAATGTATGTCTGGCTGGATGCCAATTCTGCCGCCGAGCGCAAG
>MNXK01000177.1 GCA_001872165.1 Anaerolineae bacterium CG2_30_58_95 | reverse complement strand
TCGACCATCGCGGCCAGCTCTTCGACGGAGAGAATCTCATCACTGCCTGTAAAACCACCCATTGCCATGACTGCTTCGCCCGTGGCCAGGATAAACGGCGCGGCGATTTGTGCATTGAGCGTCGCCAGGATGAACTTCTCGCCATCCCGGTTGGTCAGCAGGAAATCCACCAGCTCGGGGTCTGCCTCGCCACCGGGACGGGGAGGCTGCTCCAGCAGTTCGGGCCCGGCGAAGGGCAGGCCGGTGTGTCCGCCCTTCCACAGCGGCGTGGTCGCCCAGACAGTCGGGGCGATGAGCAGGGCGAGCACGGCAACGGAGGTGACGGCGGGTGACAAATGACGAGTGACAAGTGACAAGTGACGAGTGACGAGTGACAAGTGACGAGTGACGAGAGGTGATTGCCAAACTACAAGACGTAGCACGATCAGCGCCAGCGCGGCGATGATGGTTACACCCAAAATAATTGGCGAGAGCCAGCGGCCCCAATCGGGGAAATAGCCGAGGATCGCCACCTGGATGGCCGCGCTCCCCAGCAGAGCAAGGGGCAGGATCCAGCCGCGCCAATGACCGCTGCGGTAATCGTTCCACATAGCGACCAGGCCCGCGCCGAGCAGCGCGGCGATGGCCGGAGACATCATTTCAAGATAGTAGCGGTGGAACAATCCGGCCCAATTAAAGAAGATGATCATCGGGACCAGCCACGCGCCCCAAAACAGCAAAGCCTGATGTTCGCGGGCCAGCGGCTTGCTGAAACGCACTCCCCACGGCGCGACGAACAGACCCAGCAGTGCCAGCGGCAGCAGCCAACTGGCCTGCCCGCCAAGTTGTTCGTTGAAAAGCCGCAGGGGGCCCGGCTCACCGGTCTCGTCGCGCAACATGCCGCGCGGCTGGTTCGGCTGCGCGCCTTGCGTGGATTGGCCGGGATACTGCCCGCCTTGCGGGGGCTGTGCCCCCTGTGGGGGTTGGCCGGCAGGCGGCGCATATCTCGATGGACGAGGTCCGGGCGCATTCAACCCGACCCAACCAGCGATCTCCCCCAGACGTCTGACCCCATTATGGCCGACGATCAATTCCATCACCGTGTTGTCCTCGCTGCTGCCGATGTATGGACGCTCGTCTATAGGGATGCTATCCACGATGACCGTCCATGAAAGCGAGACGATGATCATCACCACCGTCGCCGGCCCCAGGTGCAGGATGCGCTTCCACCATACCAGCGGCGGGGCGAACAGGTAGAGCAAATAGAACGCCGGTAGAATCATGTAGGCCTGGAGCATTTTGATATTGAAGCCCACACCCACCAACAGGAAGCCGAGCAGCAGGTAGCGCGACTTGCCCTTCTCCGCCGCCAAAATCACCGCCCAGGCTGCCAGCAGCGAGGTAAGCACCAGTTGGCTGTCCATCGTGTTGTTACGATTGGCAGCGATGCTGATCGGCGTGACTGCCAGCACGAGCGCGGCCAGCAGCCCGGCGGTCGGGCCGAAGACGCGCCTCACCAAATAATAGAGCAGCAGCACCGAGAGCACCCCAGCCAATGCCTGCGGCAGCGCCAGGCTGAAGCCGCTCAACCCCAGCAACGCAGCGCTGGCTGCCTGCACCCACAGCCCCAGCGGGGGCTTGTCCACCGTCACGAAGCCGCCCGGGTCGAACGAGGCAAAAAAGAAGTTATGCCAGTTCGTCAGCATACTCTTGACCGCCGCGGCGTAATACAGGTTACCGTAACCCTCCTGGCCGAGGCGGTAGAAGTGCAGCCATATTGCCAGCGCCAGCACCGCCGCCAGGGCAAGGTAATGCCAGCGTGGGAGGGTCAGTTTTTTCGCAACGGCCTCAGTGGAATTCGCAGCCATTTACACAGTCTCCTCTTGAAATGGGATACAAATTCTATTGTAGCCAGGAGACGTTACTGGCCAGTCACGGAGGCGTAAAATCTTTGTAAAATTTTAACAGGACTCTGTTGTATCAGCAGTTCAACTGCTGATACAACAGGGAGCCACATTGACTAATGCGTCTCCGCCGCCACCGGATTGGTCAACTTCCCCAGCCCCTCGATCTCGACCTCGACGCTGTCACCCGATTTCAAGGGTCCGACTCCCGCCGGCGTGCCGGTAAAGATCAGATCGCCCGGCTCCAATGTCATGATTGAAGATATAAAAGCTACCAGTTGGCCCACGTTGAAGACCATATCGCGCGTGGAGGCCATCTGGCGCGGCTGGCCGTTGACGCGGCAGGTGATGAGCGCGTCGGATGGGTCGAACTCGGTATCCACCCACGGGCCGAAGGGGCAGAAGGTGTCGAAACCCTTGGCGCGCGTCCACTGGCCGTCGGACTTTTGCAGGTCGCGAGCGGTCACATCGTTGCCGACGGTATAGCCCAGAATGTAGTTTTGGGCTTCCTCGGCAGTGACGTTGCGGCAGCGCTTACCGATGACCACGACCAGTTCCGCTTCGTGCTCCACCTGCTGCGATTGCGGCGGCAGGAGTATCTTATCGCCCGGATTGATAATGGCCGAGGGCGGCTTCATGAAAATCAGCGGCACTTTGGGCACTTCGGCGTCGTGCTCTTTGGCGTGCTCGGCATAATTCCGCCCGATGCAGATGATCTTGCTGGGCTGAAGCGGGGCCAGCAGGCGCACTGAGGCCACGGGGGTTTCCGCCTCCGAGCGCCGATACGGACCGAACAGGTCGCCCTGGATGTCACCGACTTTATCTTCGAGCATCCAGCCGTAGCGAGGGGATTCATTCTTGATTTGATAACGGATAATGCGCATGGTGTTCTCCAATTTCAAGGTTTGAAGGTCGAAGGTCAAAGGTCAAAGGTCGAAGGTCGTTTGTGCAAGTTTAACCTGCAACCTTCCAACATGCAACCTTCAACGGTATAATTTATTTCGCCGGGCGGGTAGCTCAGTTGGTCAGAGCGCATCTCTTACACAGATGAGGTCGCAGGTTCGAGCCCTGTTCCGCCCACAGAAAGCCTCCGCCCATCCAACACCCTCATATCTTTCCCTTTATCACGTGAATTCCCGCCCCCTTGTTTGGGACTGGTTATAGTGTACAATAAAAATGATGAATCTACGTTCCTCGATTTTGAGAGGGGTCGCTCTTGGAAAGGAGGTGGGACAGGGCAAGTAAGAAACCGCGATAGCGTCTTTTCTTTCCATATTAAACCAACAAACAATAGACTTTTGCATTTACATAAGGAGGAAGTAATGAAACGGCTCTCTCTCGTTGTGCTGGTGATAATGCTACTCGGTGTGGTTCTTGGCGCTTGCTAGCCCGCTGCGCCAACCACGATCAAAGTTGGCCTGAACGCCGAACTGACCGGTAGCATCCCCGTGGTGGGTGAATCGAACAAGAACGCCGCAGAACTGGCGGTCAAAGAGGTCAACGACGCCGGCGGCCTGGAAGTCGGCGGCAAGAAATACATGATCGAGTTGATCGTCGAGGATAACGAAGACAAGGCAGAATCAGCGGCGGCGGCAGCGCAGAAATTGGCGACTGCCGGAGTGCTGGCGATGATCGGCCCGAACGCGAGCCGAAACGCCATCCCGGCCGCGGTGGTTGCGGAAAGCAGCCAGATGCCAATGATCAGCCCGTGGTCCACTAACGTCAAGACCACCATT
>MNXK01000215.1:3684-4202 GCA_001872165.1 Anaerolineae bacterium CG2_30_58_95 | reverse complement strand
GTATTGGGAGGAGCAAGGAGCCTATACCGGCGAGATATCCCCCCGTATGTTGGCCGAGTTTTGCCAGTACGTGATCCTTGGTCACTCTGAGCGTCGGACCTATTTCGGGGAGACGGACGAACAGGTCAACCGCAAGGTGCGGGCTGCCATCGCACATCATTTGATGCCCATAATCTGTGTAGGCGAGACTCTGGAGGAGAACGAGGCCGGAAGAGCTGCGGGGGTGGTCTCGCGACAGGTTAGAGAAGCACTGGTGGGTCTGGACATTCTGGATGCAGAGCGAATCGTGATAGCCTACGAGCCGGTTTGGGCGATCGGTACGGGCAGGGCTTCCACAGCCGCAGGAGCCAATACGCTCATCCGCAACGTGATCCGTCCAACACTGGCCAGCCTGTTCGGGGAAAATATTGCTCAGAGTGTACGCGTCTTGTATGGTGGTTCGGTTGACCCGGGCAACGCCGGGGATTTTTTCAGGCAGCCCGAAATTGACGGTGCGTTGGTCGGGGGAGCCAGCCTGA
>MNXK01000215.1:0-3678 GCA_001872165.1 Anaerolineae bacterium CG2_30_58_95 | reverse complement strand
GCCTGAATGCCCGCTCCTTTATTGATATCGTCGAGGCCGCCCAGGCCTAGCCTGAACTGTGGTTCATGCGCGCGGCCATCACCCAGCGGCGAGGCTTGGGAGGTTTCCATATTGCAATCGAGCGAGAAAGCGTGTATAGTATTGGCAGGTTCCCTTCCTGGGTGATCACTCTCACCCTATTGTACGGACTACCTGCCATTTGGCACAACTGTAGTTAGGCCGCCCGGGGAGTAGCGAATCTGGAGATCTGATCGGAGGCGGACTCCGTGACAATGTCAACTGACCTGACCTTCATTACCAATGAGCCCGGCAAAAGCTTGCGCGATCGCTTTGGCGTCTTGCTTGAGGATGATACGCGTTTCTTCGACTGCCTTGTGGGGTACTTCTTCATTAGCGGCTTTTACAAACTCTACCCATTCTTGGAAACGGTTGAAAAGATCCGCATCTTGGTCGGCCTCCAGACGGACCGCACGGCTTACGAACTCATCCAGAAAGCCAAAGAACAAGGCGAGTTGAATCTGAAATCCCACGCAACGGCAATAGAGCAAGTTTCCAAAAATGTTCTTGGCGAACTGGAGCGATCCGCCGATAGCGCGGAGATAGAGACAGGCGTTCACAAATTCGTCGAGTGGGTTCGCTCAAAAAAACTCGAGATCAGAGCCCACCCCTCGGAAAACCTCCACGCGAAAGTTTACATCATGACGTTCGCTGAGGGCGATAGGGACAAAGGACGTGTGATCACTGGCTCGAGCAACCTGACCCAGGCAGGGCTTCAGGACAACCTGGAATTCAATGTCGAGTTGAAAAACCCCTATGATTACCAATTCGCCATCGACAAGTTCAACGAACTCTGGCGCGTCGCGGTGGATGTGTCGAAGCCTTACGAAGACACCATCCTCAACAAGTCACCCTATGCCCAATTCACTCCCTACGAGTTGTATCTCAAATTCTTGTATGAGTATTTTCGCAGCGAACTCAGCCGCCCGGCAGAACTGGATGACATATACGTTCCGGCCGGTTTTATGAAGCTGAAATATCAGGAAGAGGCGGTGCTCAACGCCCGCAAGGTGCTGGACGAGTACGGCGGCGCATTTCTCTCGGATGTTGTCGGGTTGGGCAAGACATATATGTCAGCCTTGTTGGCGCAGCAGCTCGACGGTCGCAATCTGGTTATCGCCCCACCGCATTTGCTGGATCGGGACATTAAAGGCTCGTGGCCTAACGTGTTCAGCGACTTTCAAGTGCGGCAAACGGATTTTGAGTCAATCGGCATGCTCGACCATCTCCTCAAGCGCGACATTTCAAAGTATACGAACGTCTTCATAGACGAATCGCATCGTTTTCGCACGGAGACTACGCAGAGCTACGAGGCCCTGGCTAGAATCTGCCGCGGCAAACGAGTCATCCTTGTATCCGCCACGCCCTTGAACAATACCCCGCGCGATATTCTCAGCCAGGTCAAACTCTTCCAAATCGGGAAGGCGAGCACCATTCCGAACCTGCGCAACCTCGAGGCGTTTTTTACAGGCCTCGAAAAGAATCTCAAAGGCCTGGACAGGCAACATGACCGCGAACTTTATTTCCAGGCTATTCAGGCCAACGCCAAGGCAACGCGCGAGAATGTTCTCAAGTACCTCATGATCCGCCGGACGCGAACCGAGATCGAGAAATACTACGGCGAGGACATGAAACAACAGGGGCTTAAGTTCCCTCATGTCGAAGACCCCGAGCCACTGTTTTACAAGTTCAGCAAGCGCGAGAATGAAATTTTCGATAAAACAATCCGTCTGCTAATTGCCGAGTTCAAATATGCGCGCTATAGACCGCTCACGTACTACGAAGGCAGGCGGACTGAGCAGGAACTCCAGGGGCAGCGCAACCTGGCCAAGTTCATGAAGATCCTTATGGTTAAGCGCCTCGAAAGCAGTTTCCACGCGTTCCGATTGACACTTGACCGGTTCATCCATTCCTATGAGCGCGTGATTGCTGAGTTCAAGAGGGGCAATGTTTATATCAGTAAAAAGCATATCCACAAAATCTTCGAGGCGCTTGATGCGGGCAACCATGAAGCCATCGAGCGCCTGCTGGAAGCGGAGAAAGCTGAGTGGTTGAGCGCAGAAGATTTCTCGGCATCTTTCCTGCCCGACCTCGAAAGCGATCATAAGATCCTTCTCCAGGTTCAGGAACTCTGGGCAGAGGTCGGGCGCGACCCTAAATGGGAAGCCTTCCGTGAAGTTCTCAAATTGCAGCCCAAATTGAAGAATGGGAAACTGATCATCTTCAGCGAGTCGCAAGAGACGGCATCCTATCTTGCCGACCGGATCGCCAAAGAGGTCGAGCCGAAAGTCATTCTCTATACAGGGCAAGCCGGTGAGGCGACCCACAGGGATGTGATTGCGAATTTCGACGCCAACGCCTTCCACCCGCGGGATGACTACCGCATCCTGGTCAGCACCGAAGTGCTCTCAGAAGGCGTCAACCTGCATCGCTCGAATATCGTCATCAATTACGACATCCCCTGGAATCCGACCCGCCTCATCCAGCGCGTTGGGCGCGTCAACCGCGTTGATACGAAGTTCGACACTATCCATACCTACACTTTCTTCCCCACCGAAGAGAGCAACGATCTCATCAAACTCAAAGAAGCAGCTGAAGCCAAAATCCACGCCTTCATCGAAATGCTCGGCGCAGACGCACGCCTGCTGACCGAGGGTGAGGAAATCAAGTCCCACGATTTGTTCGCCAGGTTGACCTCCAGGAAAACCATTACGGGCGAGGACGAGGAAGAAGAGAGCGAGTTGGAGTATCTCACCGAGATTCGGGATATCCGCGATAAGAAACCCGACCTCTTTGCCCGCATCAAAAGTTTACCAAAGAAAGCCCGCTCCACCCGCATGCTCCCGCCCGCCGCGGAGAATGTGGCTCAGTTTCCAGCGCTGCTTACCTACTTCCGCAAGGGCCGACTCGACAAATTCTACCTGGCCGCGACGGGCGCATCCGACCCCGCTGAACTGGATTTTATGACCGCCGTCAAAATTCTCAGACCCGCCGACCCATCTGAGCCGCTCCAGACCATACCGCCGGATTTTTACGCCTTTCTCGACCGCAACAAGGCCGCCTTCGCCGCCGACACCAGCCCCGCAGAAGAAGACGCCAGCCCGCGCTATGGCGGCAGCGCGCACGACGCCTATCTCTTGAAGCGGCTCAAAGCCAGGGAGATCCGCCGCTATCAGGGTTTCACCGAAGATGACGAAGCCTACATCCAGCAGGTGATCCAACTCCTGACCGATGGCGCGCTGCCCAAGCCCACCACCAAGAAGGTCGCCGCGGCGTTGAAGAAGGAAAGCGAACCGCTGAGGGTGCTGGGCATCCTCAAGCGCGACATCGCCGCGCAATTCTTCCAGCCGACGCGCGCCCAGGGGACTTCCCAGGCGCAGGCTCCGCGCGAAGTCATTCTCTCATCCTACCTGGTGGAGACAAAATGAACCGCGACCAAGCCAACGACCTCGTCCGCCAGACCTTCACCCAGGCCTTCGATAAAGTACGTTTTCATAATTTCACGCTGAACCTGCTCAACCGCCTGGACGAATCCAAGGCCTTTACCTGCAACAGCCAGTACGTCAAGGAAGCATTCAGGGGGCATGTCCAGGGCTTCGAGCGCCTCGGCACTTACACCTC
>MNXK01000032.1 GCA_001872165.1 Anaerolineae bacterium CG2_30_58_95 | reverse complement strand
CGGATGTAGCGCGCCGTCGGGTCGCTGTTGACCTCAATCGCCGTGCGCACAGCAAGCTCCGACACGGCCTGCACCTGGCGCAGGTCGTACAGGTTGCGCGTCAGGCGGTCCGCTTCCAGCAGATGCTCGTGAGCGAATTCCTGCCAGTGTTTGACGGTCGCTTCCGAGAGATCGGTGAAGGTGTAGTGCATCCCGCCATCCGCGCGGCGGACAACGGTGTAGCCGATGCCAGGTACGGGCTTCCAGTTGAGCGGTTTGAAATCAGGCATGGTTATTCTCCTTGGCGTGGATTATAACGCGGTAACATCACAGAGTAACCGTAGGTTGCCCTCTCGTAACTATTCAGGCACATCATTTTGCACCCTGTTCCGGCGGGATAAATCCCTGCCTCAGGTCGTGGAAGTCGGACACCTGCACTTGCGGCAGGTGCAAGTGTAAATCCGACTCGTTACACAGCCCAAAGGGCTTCCATGTGCTGAGCAGGTGGCTTCAGCCCCGCGAAACCAGGATGGCTGAATAGTTACGCCCTCGTTTCAGATAATCAGGGCGAAGAGATTCCACAACTTTCAATGACTCTATCGCTTCCTCGATTTTAAGCTCGAACACCAAAGGCCCCTTGAAGTTCGCCTCTGCCAGCCGGTCGAGGAAGCGGCCCAGCTCCAGGTCGCCGTGGCCGAGCGGCTTGTGGTCTTCGCCGTAGCCGCGCACGCCTTCCGGCATTTTCGTGCAATCGTGCAGGTGGACTTCCGCCAGGCGCGGCAGGAGCTTTTCCACCACCTCGAAGAAATCGAACCAGCCGGGGAAGCCAGCCAGCACATGACCGGTGTCCAGACAAACTGAAAGGTCGAGCTCGTCAGCCAGTTCGAGCGTCAGGTCGAGGGGAAATTCGACCGTCTCGATAGCCAGCTTGCGGCTCGACAGACCGGTCCGTTCCAGGATGGCCCGGATGCTCGCACGCGCCCCGCTCTGGAACTGGCGCAGGATCAGGCTGCGGGCAAGCTCCGAGATTTTCATATTGTAGAATTCGGACGCCAGTGCGCCGGTCGCGTGCAGCACGTAGACCTCCGGCTCCAGCGGCATGGTCGCCTCGAGGATCTCGATCACCGCCTCCACCGAGCCTCTGCGAACCTGCGTCAGCGGCGTGGAAGGCTCGACCGACCACAGCGGCAAATGGACGGTGTAGGAAATGCCCTCCGCTTTGAGCGCGGCCAGCTTTTCGATGGATTCTGGATTGAAGGTGTGCGGCATGAACAGGCTCAAGTCACCGCCCAACTCGATGGGGTCGAAGCCGCGACCGGCCAAGTCGCGCGCCAGCGCGGCGTGATCGAAGGTCGTGATATTCGCCATGATCTGCTCGGCGGGGACGCCCGGCGGGACCAGCGCGCCAATCTGCATGGCCATGATACCGAAACGCATAGGGTTCTCCTTATTTTTGAACGCAAACCAATTGTATTGACTCCGGAGTCGAAAGTCTCCTGACTTTCGAACGCCAAACGTCGGGAGACGTTTGACTCCGTCCAAAGGCTTTAGGTGAGGGATTTAAGCATCCAAATGATACGTGTGATACGGGTTCTCGCACGGGTTGCCCCAGGCGATGTGCATCTCGCGCGTCGTCAGATCGAAAACCATGGCATTGATCGTCGTCTCGCGATCCAGAACGTTTTGATCGTTGAAGGAATGGTTGCAAATCGAATTCGGGAAATTGACGTGATCGCGCTGGATCACTTGGAGTGATTTAATGGTGTGCTGCGGGTTACGCTTGAGCAAGCCCAGGGCGCGGAAATAGCGCACGCGCGAACTCACCAACTCCTCCGGCTCGTCTTCGACGACCAGCATATTTTCAGCCAGGTAATTATTCGTATGCGCCAGGTAGCCATCTTCACCGTAAAGGATGGCGAACCGGCGGGCAGAGACCTCCACATTGTACATCTCACCGCTTTCATGCACCAACAGGTGATTGTAACCTGCGGCGCGACGTGGAGCCAGCATATGGCTGATGGCTTCGCCAGGCGTCTTGGCAGCCAGCACAGCCCGCGAGACGACCGTACGCGGGATGCCGATGCGCGAGTCGTCTGGATAGACCGAGTCGCAGAATTGCGCGATGCCATACGCGTTGATGCCAATATTGGGCAGCAAGCCACCATAGGTCATTCCCAGGAAGGGAGGCGCATCCTGGGGCGTGGCGTGGACAATGAAAACATCGTCCTCGTCTTCCGGCATCCAGTCCTCGCTGTGGGCCGCCAGCACGTGACCATCTGCGGTGCGGTCTCCGTTGACTGCCAGGCTGGTGCAGCGGATCAGGTGCAGCGCGTCCGATGTCACGGCCTCCATGGCGTTGAGCACGGCCAGGTCGTCGAAGGGTACTTTCGCGCCCTCGGCGATGCCCATGATCTCTTCCACATATTGTGGATAGCGTTCCTGGGCAAAGGGCATGTACTTACGCGCCTGGATCTTGGCGCCTTCCCAGGTCAATTCCAATTGTTCGTAGGCATCTTCGAACAATTTCCTGGCATTTTCCATGCTGTGCAGCACCTGAGGAGTGCAGGCTTCGCCAATCTGACGACCCATCTCGCGGTGCGTGCCGGAGACGCGGATCAGGGGCGGTGGGTTCGGGTGAGGGGGGAGTTTCTGTTGCAGGATCATAGGTTTTTCCTTCTGACGGAAAAATTATATCACCTCCCCCGCCAAAGCATAAACCCCGCCTCGGCTCAGCGCCAGGGTGAACGCATCATGGACATTTGTTCTAGGAAAAGGCAGGTTTTGTCACCCCTTCCTTCGTCAGGGCAAGCTCTGAGCCGCCGTTCCCATTCGCAAAAAGCGCTCAGGGCATGCTTTGGCGGCGAAGGGTCTCTCAGGGCGTGGGCAAAGAGATTCTTCGAACGAAAAAGGTTACTCAACCAAGACACCCAACGAACCACGAACAGTCACACCGAGGAAACGGGCAACCTCTCGCCCGGCGGTTTCATCCATCAACACCAGCCCTTTGCCGAGGGAAATCGCCAACGCCAGCGTGTCGCATTCACCCCGATCCAAATGAACGGTTTGCAATTCGCGCGGCGTAGCGGTTACCTCTTCCGGCATCCAATTCATTTGATCCAGAAAGAGCTTTAGCGTTCGGGCATCCTCGTATCCCTGGCGCAGCCCCTCTATCACAACTTCCTCGTACACCGAGCGGGGAATACGAACACGCCCTTAGCTGGACTTTGTCCATTTGCACATTAGACCTCTTGCATAAGTGCCAGCCTATGATGAAAATTTTTGCGGGACGGGCTCCCATGCCCGTCTTTCGGCGGCGTAGGAGCCGCCTCTACAAAATCCTGGAGACTTTTGCAAGAGGTCTATTAACAAAAAACGGGGTAAGCTAAGCCATTTCCCAGCGATGAGGATGGACTATGCTTACCCTGCCAGCAGAATATATCACAATTCTCACGACCTTTGCTCCCGCTCGAACCAAATGTGCCCGCCCTGCATCTCGATCAGGCTCTT
>MNXK01000100.1 GCA_001872165.1 Anaerolineae bacterium CG2_30_58_95 | reverse complement strand
CTCGGCGTGCCGCTCTTGATCACGGCCTGCGCCTCCTCGTACACCACGCCCTCAATGCATCCACCCGTCACCGACCCCGCAATTTTCGGCGTAGTCCCGGTTCCAGCACGGGGCTGGGCAGTTGTCATTGCCATCTTA
Source organism: Anaerolineae bacterium CG2_30_58_95 (assembly GCA_001872165.1). Classification (GTDB taxonomy): domain Bacteria; phylum Chloroflexota; class Anaerolineae; order Anaerolineales; family Villigracilaceae; genus CG2-30-58-95. The sequence continues at coordinate 3,171 of MNXK01000100.1, read as the reverse complement.
GCGCCCAACGGGCGCAGTGACGCGCCATCCTTTTTGACATTTGTTGCAATGGCAACCCGCTTGCCTTCCTTGCGCCAGGCTTCAATTTCTGCAATTACTTCACGCATGTAACCTCGCTTATCTAAAATGACTCGTTTGAGCAAACTGCCAATCTCCTTTGGATTATACTGGCAGTGAATTATTACTTCCAGGTTTTTTTATGGGTGGGATCGTCTCGAGGGCCTTTTCCATTAAACCAGTGGAATTCACGCTGGTGAGCATCTATGCTTCGACAGTCAACGACTCTTTCTCCTTTTGGCCTGTTACCGTTACCGAAAAATTTAGCAACCCCGGAATGGGGAACAACGCCTCATCGAAATCCGGTAACTCATTGGGTCTGTTTCTGACATCGTTCTCTCGGTAACATTATATTTGATAGAACGCGGCCACTTGCAAAATGAGTTTCAAACGCATATAATTTGCTTGTCCGTTTTTTTTTGTTGCTTTTTGTGAAATAAGGGCTTATGCCACCGTCCACAGCGTTTTTCAGTCAGCCATCAACCTCCGTCTCACAAGAGGAAATAAATTGCTGACCCTGGTCGCATCCAGCCAGGCGGATCTTCCCCAGGGGATTCGCGTGGACACCCCCAATGACTTCTCTTTTGAAATATTTCGCACCGGCGAACAAGTGACCTGCCGGGATGATCTCCTGCGCTTCGGCTCCTCGACGATTGAACTGCGCGGGGCCAAACGCTGGAAATGTGATTTACCAGCCCTGCAGGCGGATATGACAAACCCGGCTGTGACAACTGCCTGGAGCTACGCCTGGCAAACATTGAACAAGCGACAGATACTCCTGGGGGCCGAGATCATTGCGGAGGATTTGTTTCGTTCGGATGACACAATACGGGCGGGTGTGCCTCGCAAGGCAGGTGAAGCCATGCGCGGGCTTTTTGACGCCACCCGGCGATATGATCTGACCGCTGCTTCCTCGCTCCGCCCGCTGATCGGCCTCGGTACTGGCCTGACCCCCAGCGGCGATGATCTTCTGGTTGGCTACCTGGCGGGCCTTTGGTGCACAGTTCGGGATAGAAATGAACGTGTGCAGTTTGTCTCAAACTTGGGAAAGGCAGTCATCCGCCTCTCTCGACGGACGAATGATATCAGTCGCACATACCTTTACTATGCCGCGCGAGGCCAGGTTTCGAGCCGACTGGCGACTCTGGCCGAGGCGATCTGCCAGGGAAGTAACCCGGATCGTCTCTTCGATACCGCTGAAGCCGCCATGCGAGTTGGACACACTTCCGGTATGGAGGCGGTTGCCGGCCTGCTGGTTGGGCTTACTGTTTGGACTAGCCCAATTGTGAGATAAAGTACCTCTGCCCCACCGAGTGGCTAGGCCGGGTCTCATTGGAAACGATGGGAGACGCACACACCCCTTCACCAGAATCTTCGGATTGACCGCCAGCGCCAATTCGGTAAATTCGTTCAATATTTCCCCACGCTCATCTATAGAAAGGGAACGGAACCAGCGCATCTTTTCTTCAATCGTTTCCGCGCCACGGTCGTGAGTGAGCATTTTTTATAAGATTTTTGTTAGTGCGACTTTTGGATTGTATCAATCCTCGGGGGCTATTCGTGAAACTCCTCCACCTGATACACCAACACCTCCAGATGCTTTCGCCGCCAGAGATCAGGCGAAGCGCCCATCTTCAGGCAGAGATGGGATAAGAACTCTTCCTTGTCAGCCACCTTCTCCCAGACCTGCGGTAAAAAGGTCGCCCGTCGAAAGCCATCCTGCAGGATAACGCCGTCCACAGCCTGCCCTGAGCCTGTCGAAGGGCCAGGGCGCAGCTTGTCGAGCAGATCGTCGGCTGTGGTGTATTCGAGCGGCTGCGGCAGGGTCAGGCGCGAGACCTCGATCTCGATTTGCGGAAGCTCGTGCTCCTCCACCGGCGGGAAGCGATAATCCTGCAAGGCGGCCGCGATGGCGTGTTCGCGCACGTCTTCCGCCAGGGATTGGGAGGGTTCCAACGCGCCGATGCAGCCGCGCAGCTCGCCGCGCTCGGTCAGGGTGACGAACGAGGCGCCTTCGGCGCGCAAAACCGCTGTCAGCGCAGACTGGTCGAGGGGTGGCGGGGGCTGGCCGCGCACGCCGCTTTCGAGTGCCTGGCGCGCCAGCTTCAAGAGCAATTGTTTTTCTTCCTGGGTGAGTTTCTCGCTCATCGGCTACCTCCTGACTTCATCATACCTGCGGGAAGGTTTAGCGTCAAGCCATTTTGTTGCTTCCAATGTCAGAGACATTGGACTCCGTGGTAGCAAGAATCCCCCTTCCTAAAGAGGGTATTAATTCCCTCCAGAGGGCGCAAACAGATGCAGATAACCACCTATAGAAAAGGCTTGCTATTCGGAGGTATATTAAGGTACTATTGCAGTGAATATGGAAGTTTCGCCTCCCCCTTCGCCACCACCCGAAAGGATTCGCCCGCAGGAACGGATCCGCACCGGGCGCATCTTGCAGACCACGCTCAGCGTCGCCATCCTGCTGGCGACCCTGTTCACCGGCTTCTCGCCGAAGATGCTGACGGGCGGCCTGGGCGAACGATTCAACCTGCTGCTCACCCCCCAGGCAGGCGCCAACCCGGTGCTCCCCACCGCCGAGCAGACGCAACGCATCGGCATCGTGGCCGGGCACTGGGGTTACGATTCGGGTTCCGTCTGCGACAACGGCACGACCGAGCAGCAAGTCAACTTGAGCATCGCCAACCTGGTTCAGCAAAAACTGACCGCCCAGGGTTTCCAGGTGGATTTGATGCAGGAATTCGACCCGCGCCTGGATGGTTACCAGGCCACGGTGCTGTTATCCATCCACAACGACTCATGTACGTATATCAATGACCAGGCAACCGGATTCAAAGTGGCCGCAGCGAAGAGCAGCCGCGACCCTAACCTGGCCAGCCGCCTGACCGCTTGCCTGAGTGACCGTTATGGAGGCGTCACTGGCCTGCCCTTCCATGCCGGAAGCATTACCAACGATATGACCGATTACCACGCCTTCGAGGAGATCAATCCGCGCACCACCGCCGCTATCATCGAGACCGGATTCCTGTACCTGGATTACGACATCCTGACCCAGCACCCCGACTGGATCGCCAACGGCATCGTCGCCGGCATCTTGTGCTATCTCAATAC
>MNXK01000054.1 GCA_001872165.1 Anaerolineae bacterium CG2_30_58_95 | reverse complement strand
TGCTGCCAGCATCCTGGTGTTGGCCGGGGCCGGCGAAGGCCATCGAGAGCATCTCGCCATGCGCGCCAGGTTCCATCAGGTAGCAGGAGGGATACTTCATCGTGACCTTGGAATTGTGCACAATGAAACCCTGCGAAATGAAATTGCCTGTGCCGTCCACTTCGATATCCCACGTGGGGACATCATGTTCTGTCGGTTCAGACACTTCGACTTTGACGATTTCGACATCCTCGCCCAATGTCAGGGTAGAACGCCCCACCGTCCGCCGCATCTGATTTTGACGGGGTTTCTGGCGGCGAATTTTCTCGTTCGTAGCAGAACTGAGGTGCGGCAGGAAGCGCTCATCCAGCCTGAAACTCAGGCGGTACGCGCCATGCGCGACGCACTCGACGCCGAGGATTTTTACCTTGCGTGGTTCGCTGAATTCTGTATGCAGGCGGGCAGTAATCCCCAGTGTGACCAGAAGCGAGGCGATATCTTCCAGCAGTGAGCGGTTGGCAGAACGAATGTGGAAACCATATTCGTTAGCGAAACCGTCCGCATCCAGATAGCCGGCGATAAAGGCGAGGCGTTGCGATTCGGGAATAGACCATACCCACAGTGGCACGCGCTTGGTCGCCGCCTTGCCGCCAAACCCATTTAACTTGAAGAACTCTGCCAGTTCCTTGCTGTTCCAACTTAGATGATACCCGTCGGCGCGTTCCGTCGGTTCCACATCAATCACATTTGTCATCACACCCATCAGGCGTTCCCGCGCCCGGTCTTCACGCGGGGTGGAAAAACCCACCCTGGCAAAACGAACCACATCGGCAGTTTTTGCAGGAATCAAGTCAATGTCGCCATCTCCAACCCAATAGCCCAACAACCACATCAGATCGTCGGTGGAATATTCTCCAATCGTCATGCGGGAAGGACGCTGGCGCGTCATCACCAGATCAGAAGCATATTGATTGTAGGACTCGAACTTTGTCTCCAGGCTGGGGATTTCCAACAAATGCGGTCTGCCATAATCCAGCGAGGTACGTGGCAAAATGGCTCTTTCGAGATGATCGGCGCGCACATAGCCCAGGCGATAGCGACGGCTTTTCTTGGCCATGTCGGGATTGTAGTGGTATGAGTAAAAGGGATGGTTCGCTGTCACCTGCAATCGCCGCTCGCCCACCGATACACTATGGACAGGTTGATTCCCGGAGAAGCGTTTGGCATTGACGGTTCGAAAGCATAGCTGCCCTTCGGTTTCATCGTACGATAATACCTGATCCCCGACCCGCAGTGACTCTATGGTTTTAATTCCAACCGGCGTTGTCACGGTAGAACCTTCAGCCAGACATCCGAGATTCGCGTCCACCCACTCATGCGTGCCATCTCCAAAAACTTTGGCGCGCTGGGTGACCAGATTGTAGACATTGGTGGACCAATTTTGAATAGTAGTGTAGCGCGAGCGCGCGCCGCGCTTGACGATGATTTCGATCACGCCGGAATGAAAAGAATTGGTGGTGTACTGGGGCGCTGTGCACCCCTCCGTGTAGTGAACATATGCACCCTCATCCACGATGATCAGCGAGCGCTCGAACTGGCCGACGTTGGCTGCGTTCAAGCGGAAGTAAGCCTGTAACGGCAAATCCACTTTGACGCCCTTCGGCACGTAGACGAACGATCCGCCCGACCAGACGGCGGAGTTCAGCGCGGCGAACTTGTTATCTTCAATGGGGATGACCGTACCAAAATACTCGCGGAACAAGTCAGGATGTTGGCGCAGGCCATCCTCGATGGACAGGAAGATGACACCTTGCTTTTCCAGATGCTCAAGGATGGAGTGGTACACCATCTCGGAATTATGCACGATCAACCCTTCGGCTACGAAGTTGTGCGGACCATCCACTTCGATATCGTAAACCGTCTCCACACCAGCGGGTGCAATGGACTCGATGCGGGCATAACCGAAGAATTCATTGACATGCTTGCGGAAACTGGTATTCTCCGCCATGGAATAACTGTGATGGAATTTGCGCTTGCCCATACGCACGAGTCGTTGTTCAGAGCGGCAACCGAGGCGTTCAAAATCGCCGCTGAACATCATGCGGTAGCCAACCATTATCCTGTTCTCGTCGTGAGGATGCTTCCCCTCAAAACGATGGATATTGGATGTGCCGATTCCGCACAATGCCGCCAGGTTGCGAACATCCTGCAATAACTCAGCGTTTGCGCTAGTCAGGACAACATCTTTATTCTTCGCATGGTCACGAACATAACCGTCGGCATCCACATAGCCGCCGAGGAACGCCAGTATTTGTGACTGCGGCAAAGATGCCACCCATGTTGGAACACGTTTTTCGAGCGCACCGCCTGTGAAGCCATTGACTTCCAGAAAACGAGCGACAATTGTCGAATAAACCGTCATCCGATATGGATCGCCATTGGCCGCAGATAATTCAAACAGACGTGTTGTCGCGCTACTAAATTCTGAGCGCAAGGTTTCATCTGTTTCAGGGATGGCAAACTCAATCCGTGCTTTATCCGCCCTTGGATGATGATGGATGAACCCATCGCCAATATACAAACCGAGCCACCACATTAGATCATCATTCGTCTGCTGAGGCAGCGCGACAGGATTATAGCGACTGGTGATGTCAAGCGGATATTCGACGGCTTGATTGCGGCCCACAACCTTCGTTTTTATCTTCGGCTGTTGCAGTGTATAGGATTGTCCCACATCCGGGAGAGATTTGGCGACCGCGACTAAATCGCCCGCACGTAATTCACGCAGATATTTCCAGGCGCGCGCATACCGTCCGCGCTGGCGGCCAGGTGCGCGCTTGTTTTCCAGAACAAGGAAAGGATGGTTTTCAGTGGCGCGAATCGCGCGGCTTCCAACCTTCATTTCGAAAACCGGTCGTTCTCCTTTGGGTATAGAAGCCTTGACCGGAGCAGGGACAATCTCGTTGGTGCTCTCATCCAGCGAAAAAACCACATCTCCAGGAACAATGTTCTGGATTGGAACAATACCGCGCGCTGTGTATACGCGGGTATCACCGCTCAGACATTCATATTGCGCGCCAACTCCTGCCAGGAACTTGCGCTCGGCTTCGGGAATACCCAGCTTATCGAAGGTATTCTTGATCGTATCCGGCACATCATCCCAGGATTTACCCTGACTCTCGGTCGGCTTAACGTAGTAGAAAATATTGTCCAGGTCGAGGCCGGAAATATCCGCGCCCCAGGTTGGCATGGGTCGCTTCTGGAAATGTTCGAGCGCCTTCAGGCGGAAATCCAGCATCCACTGCGGCTCGCCTTTCATGGCCGAGATCTGCTCGACGATTGCCCGATCCAATCCCTTGCCCGACTTGAAAAAATAGTTCTCAGGGTCATGGAACCCGTATTTATATTGGCCGATGTCTTCCAACATCTTTGCGTCTTCGCTCATAGTAATATCAGTGAGTAGGGATTAGAGAGTAGAGAGTAGAAAGTAGAGAGTAGTGGATGAGCGCAAAACTACTCTCTATTCTCTACTCTCTATTCTCTATTTGCTACCCTCTCCATTCTCGTATTTCTCACGCACCCAGTCGTAGCCATGTTCTTCGAGATGAAGCGCCAGATCCGCACCGCCGGATTCGACGATGCGCCCGTTGAGCATGATGTGTACGAAGTGCGGCTTGATATAGTTCAGTAAACGCTGATAGTGCGTGATGACCAGCGCGCCCAACTCTGGACCGGTCAGGGCATTGACGCCATCCGCCACAATGCGCAGCGCGTCGATGTCGAGACCCGAATCCGTTTCGTCCAAAATGGCGATTTCCGGCTTGAGGGTCGCCATCTGCAAGATCTCGGCGCGCTTCTTCTCGCCGCCGGAGAAGCCGTCGTTCAGGTAACGACCGGCGAAGGTGGGATCCATTCTTAGCAGACTCATCTTGTCTTTGAGCATCTTGCGGAACTCGGGGATGGGGACGCCCTTATCTTCAGGGTTCGCGGCGCGGCGGCGGGCATTGAGCGCGGTGCGCAGGAAGTTGGCTACGCTTACGCCTGGAATGGCGACCGGGTACTGGAACGCCAAGAACAGGCCCAGGCGTGCGCGCGCGTCAGGTTCCAATTCGAGCACATCCTTTCCCTTG
>MNXK01000150.1 GCA_001872165.1 Anaerolineae bacterium CG2_30_58_95 | reverse complement strand
TGCGGATGTTCTCCACGTGCCGGCGGCCGTAGTCGCTGTTGACGATTGCCAGAATACGCATTTTTCGCTCCACCCCTCACCCCTGCACCCCTCTCCCGAAATCGGGAGAGGGGACGGGGGTGAGGGTAAACAAAATACGCCTTCATCCTCATGAGGACGAAGGCGCTTCCTTCGCGGTACCACCTCATTTCGCTGGTTTTCAACACGACCCTCAAAAAACGGGGGCAAGGGACACAAAGGTCACGACGTTATTTTTTCCAGCGCACTCTATGACCGGCTGACACCGGCCTGCGACTGTAACGGGCGCACCCGTGCTGGTCTACTTTCACGAAGATTTCTTCAGCAGTCCAACCGGACGACTTCAGCGGCGGCATACCTGCGGGGGCTTCCAACCTGCGGCCACACCTTCTCTATCAGCCTGCCGGTCACCTACTCCTTCCGGCGATATTGTTGCGCTGATTATACATATCTAACCTATGTGCGTCAAGCTTTTTTCCTGACACCGACCGTCAGGACGGTGTGCGCACGCTCCAACAAATATAAGCCCTCTGCTGTCCGCCATCCGCCCTATGCTATCAGCTATCCGCCATCTGCTGTCCGCCATCAGCCATCCGCTTAACTTCACGGGTGATTGTTGGGATTGTCGGTGGTCAACCCCTCGGCGGTGGCGGCAGAGCAAAGGTCCGTGTCTGCCGAGACGAAAGTGAGGGCCGGTAATCTTGCCGTTTTCAGTTGCTGGTTAAGCGTCAAGGCCGCAGCCAAGTGAATAGCGTCATAGCCGTGCAAGGAGGCGCTCTGGGTGAGGACGGCGGCCGAGTGAATAATGTCATTCGATATGCCCAGCGGCAGGAGGCGAATATTGTTATCGAACCATACTCTTTTGTACAGTTGCTGCCGTTTCTCGGGGCGGATTTGTCCCATCCTCTCACGACGGGCAATCGCGGCAGCCACTTCCACGATTCCAATGTTGACGACAGCGATGCGGTGCAAAGGTTGTCCGCTCGGTGTCTTTGTTCCGAAAATGTTCGTTACCCAGGGTGTTCCGGTTTCCGGGACGTATACCTTGACCCATGCGCTCGAATCGAAGTAATACGTGCTCATCAGCGCAGCCCTCTCTCTTCGATGATAATCTCCGATAGTGGGGGTACACCTCTGAGCTCTTCTTGCAATTCTTCGTGTGTCAGCAAGGTCACATCTTCCAGACCCTCGATCCACTGTGGTCCAAGCGGTTCCCAAAGTCCACTTTCACGCAGGACGCGCTCGAAACGTTCGTCTTCGGTTTCGATGGCTGGTTTCTTTGGAAGAAGCCCCTCTCGCATTGTATCCACCGCGACCGTGTTCAGTGAGCGGTCGGTCTGGCGGGCGCGTTGCCGCAATTTCTCGTGCAACCCTGCCGGGATGCGTAGGGTGAGTTTAACAGTTGATTGCATTTCGACCTCCTTTATGCCACTATAGTGGCATTCACTCTATCATATCCTAACAGCGATGTCAACTCTCCAAGAAACAAAAACATCTTTCCGCCATTCGCTATCTACTTTCATCCTTCATCCTTCCACCTTCATTCTTCAAAATATGGTATCCTTAACCCACCCAATCCTCAGGAGAACCCATGTACATCGCCATCGAAGGCGTCATCGGCGTAGGAAAGACCACGCTGGCGCGGCTGCTCCAGCCCGCCTTTGACGCCGACCTGCTGCTCGAAGTCTTCGAGGAAAATCCTTTCCTCTCCGACTTCTACGCCGACCGCGAGCGCTACGCCTTCCAGACGCAGATCTTCTTCCTGCTCAGCCGCTACCACCAGCAGTTGCGCGCCGTTCCAGCCATCCTGGCGCAGGGCAAATCGCTGCTCTCGGATTACACCTTCGCCAAAGACGCTCTCTTCGCCGGCATCAACCTGAAGGGCGACGAGCTCGAAATGTACCACCGCGTCCACGAGGCCCTGGCCGAGAAGATCACCCGGCCAGACTTGCTGTTATATCTCCGCGCCAGCACCGAAACGCTCATGCAGCGCATCGCCATGCGCGACCGTTCCTACGAGCGCAACATGGAACGCAACTACATCGAAGAACTCAACCAGGCCTACGAGAAATTCTTCTCCCAGCCGTACGACGATACTCCCATCCTGACGATAGACACGAACTCGCTGGACTTCGTCCGCTACAGCGAACATCTCAAGCTGATTGAGAACCGCGTCCGCCAGACCCTCGGCCTGTCCCCGTTCCAGACAGAGCTACCCCTCGAGATACAGTAGAGGTATTTCCATGCACCTGCTGCTTGAATCAATGATCCAGATCGCCAAAGAGGCTGCCGTCCAGCGCGCCGATTCCAACCACGACATCGTCGCCGCCTACCTGACCGGTTCGGTGCTGGACAGGGACCCATTCCTGGGCGACACCGCCGACATTGACCTGGTGCTCGTCCACGCCCAAGAACCTAAAATCCGTCGAGAGATCGTCTCGCTCACGCCCGAAATCCACCTGGATATCAAACATAACCCGCGCCGCGAATACGCCCATCCACGCCAGCTGCGCGTCCATCCCTGGCTGGGGCCGGAGATGTACGATCCGCTGATGTTGTACGAGAGCGAGCACTTCTTTCAATTCGTCCAGGCCGGGCTGCGGGATAAATTCCACGAGCCGGTGAACACCCTCCAGCGCGCCCGCCGCAATACCGATCACGCCCGCCAAATGTGTAACGGGCTGCAAACCCCCGCCGAGAGCGGCCCGGCGCTCGTCCTGAAATATCTCAAAGCAGTCAACCACGCCGCCAACGCGGTTGCCATCCTGAATGGCATGCCGCTGGCCGAACGGCGACTCCTGTTACAGTTCCCGGCGCGGGCTGAGGCGGCCGGTCGTCCCGGCCTGCCCGCCGGGCTGCTCGGTTTGCTGGGCGCACAAAATGCGGATATCTTCGCCCTGGCCGGATCCCTGCCCGAGTGGGAAAAAGACTTCCAGGAGGCGGCCAGCAGGCCAAATGTCGAGGGACGCATCCACCCGGGCCGATTGGCTTATTACAAAAAAGCGCTCGAGGCCTTATTGAGCGGCGAGCATCCGCAAGCCATCCTTTGGCCGTTCATCCACACCTGGAGCCTGGCTGCGGCCGTCCTCCCGCCGGCCAGA
>MNXK01000200.1 GCA_001872165.1 Anaerolineae bacterium CG2_30_58_95 | reverse complement strand
CGCGACCGACAAGTGGGCGGGCTTGGGTAGCCGGCATGGACCTGGCTTCCGATGGCCGTCATCTGGCCCGGCGGATTGGCTATCTTCCCGAGGAGCCGGCCTTTTATCCCTGGCTGACGCCGGGTGAGTTTTTGGATTATCTTGGGCGGCTGTATGGACTTTCAGCAGGCGAGCGTGTTGCCCGTGTAACCGAGCTGCTCGAGCTGGTTAAACTGACCGAGGTCAGGCGACGTCGTATCGGCGGCTTTTCGCGTGGTATGCGCCAGCGGCTGGCGCTGGCGGCCGCCCTGGTCAGCCGGCCTGAGGTGCTCTTCCTCGATGAGCCTGCCAGCGCACTGGACCCGGCTGGGCGGAAAGAAGTGCTCGACCTGATCGAAGGCCTGCGCGGGCAATGCACGGTGCTGATGTCCACGCACATCCTGGCCGACGTGGAAAGGGTATGTGATGTGATCGGGATCATCGCACGCGGCAAGATGATCGTCCAATCGCGGCGCGAGACGCTGCTGGCCCAATATGCTGCACCCGTATTCGAGGTCGAATGTGCGGACACAACCAAGCTTCAGCGCTGGGCAGATAGTCTGCGGCAACGGGCTTGGGTAACGGCTGTCAGTGTAGTGAACATGACCGTACGCGTGGTGGTAAAAGATATTGAGTTGGCGAAAAGGGAACTGTTGGTCTCAGCGGTGCAGGCAGATTTAATGCTGGATCGTTTTGAGGAGATCAAGCCGTCTTTGGAAGATGTATTCCTGCGGCTGGTGGGCGAGGAGGGGATGCAATGAACATTCTGATCGTTTTGCGCAAAGAAATGCTCGAACAATGGCGAACCTACAAACTGCTGATCGTAGCGGCTGTTTTGGTTGTGTTTGGGCTGATCTCGCCGCTGCTGGCGAAGCTCACCCCTGAGCTGCTCAAGGCCATCCCGAATATGCCGCCCGCGCTGGCGCTTGCCATTCCGGCGCCGATGCTGGCGGATGCGGTGGCACAATACGTGAAGAACATGAGCCAGTTCGGCATCCTGCTGGCATTGTTGATGAGTATGGGCAGTGTCGCGCAGGAAAAGGAACGCGGCACGGCTGCCATGCTGCTGATGCGCCCGGTTTCACGTGAAACGTTTTTGCTGGCGAAATTCACGGCATTGACGATCACCTTTGCGGTCAGCCTGGTGTTGGCGGCGTTGGGCTGCTGGTACTATACCCTGTTGCTCTTCCAGGCTCTCGACTGGGGGCCGTTCCTGGCGCTCAACGGCTTGGTGTTGGTAGTCTTTCTAGATTACATTGCCATGACGCTGCTGTGCAGCACGCTGGCGCGCAGCCAGGCGGCTGCGGCCGGGCTGGCCTTTGGCGGACTCGTCCTCTTGGGCGGACTCGGCGCGTTGCCCCGCATCGGCGATTACCTGCCGGGAAGGTTGTTCTCCTGGGGAATGGCTTTGCTGATCGGCAAGGCGGATCCAGCCTGGCCGGCGTTGTGGGTCAGTCTGGGCTTGATCCTGGTGATGCTGCTGGTTGCAGGCATCATCTTCCGTCGCCAGGAACTCTGATCGGCGTGATGGACTTCTTGAATTGACGCGCGTTTCACGTGGAACAACTGGCAAGAACTCGATTTTGACTGGAGGTCAAAATGGCTGAACAAACTCTCTGGGAATACCAGGTTCTCACCATCGGCAGTGCCTTTGGCACAAAGGATGGGCAAATCGAGGCGACGTTGAACGAATGGGGTCAGGAAGGCTGGGAGGCGATCAACGTGTACACGCCGAGCAACAGCAGCAAAGTAACCATCGTCGCCAAGCGCCCGTTGACCGCTTCCGCCCGCCGCTGGCGGTCTATGCCGTAACGGGGGATGGGTATTATGATCGCCCAATCCAAATAAGAACATTTGTTCTTGTTTGGATTGGGTTACTTTTTGGCTAACCTGCCGATCCACGAGTTCACTTATTTTCTGTTCTACTTCCCCAAAAAGCAGTAAAATAGCTTTGAAATCTATACCTGAATGAGGTTGTTATGCCCATTTACGAGTACATCTGCCAGGACTGCAAAAAGGAATTCGAAGTGCTCCGCCCGATGAGGCAGGCGGATGTGCCGATGGCCTGCGCGGCCTGCGGCGGCGAGAACATCAAGCGCAAGCCCTCGATTTTTTATGCCGAAAGCGGCGGGAAAGCCGTGGCCGGCGCCTCCGCGCCATCCTGCAGTTCATGCAGCGCTGGTAATTGCTCCAGTTGCGGGCATTGAGATGAAAAAGATCCTGATTTTTCTTTTTCTGGCCGCCTTGCTGGTTGCCTGTTCCGGTAATGCAGAGGGGATATCTGCCACGCTGACGGCCATCTCCGCTGCGCAGACACAAATCGCGGAGGCGTTTCAATCCCTGACGCCAAACCCAACCATCCCGCCTCCGCCCCAACCCGCCACTATCCTCCCGCCCGCGACTGCGCCCGTATCCGTCGCGCCCGCCGTCACTGGCGCGTACCTGATGGCCTTCCACGCCTGCAACGCTTTCACCACCGACTGCAACGACCCGCGCAACCACCAGGTCTACCTGGCGCAAAGCGATGACGGCCAGAATTGGAGCCTGGTTCCGGGCTGGCAGCCGGTTCCCGGCTCCGTGCCGGATGTCATCCGGCGCGGAGATACGATCTATATCTATGCCAGCGGGAATCTCATCCGTTATCACGTCAGCACAAATATTGCTGACCCTCCGCTCCGCTACGAAGCGCCAGCGATGATTACCGACCCCTCGCTTTTCGTGGATGAACAGGGGCGGCTGGTGATTTTCTTTATGCACGGAATAATGGGCGGCGACCCGGCCCAGTGCCCACCGGGTGAAATGACATGTACGAAGAATTTCGGCTCCGCCACCGAGGTCGAAGGCAGTGACGGGACACGCTTCACAGTGGATGATGGCGCACGCGTTGCCATCACGCTGGGCACAGTCTATAGATCCGCTTCCGACCCTGATATCTTCAGCGATGGCCGCGATTACTTTTTGTACATCTCGCACGGATCATCGGTAACGGTCTGGACTTCGCCTGAGTTGCGTGGAACATACAAGCAACTGAATGTGCCGCCGATGGGTTTCTTCATCCTGAACAGCGGCGGCGTTCCCTCGGCCTATTACAACGCCGGGAACGGCGAGTTCTGGAGCTATACCCACGTTCACCAGCAGGTCGGCATGGTTATCCGGCGAGCCGTGCACAAGGATTTCACCATGCAATTGCAGGAGAATGCCTGGCAAACGGTCATCAGCGGCGAGGGTATCGGCCTGGGGCAGGGAGTCAACGTGGAAAGCCCGGGCTTTGCCGTCAACGCGCCATAAGGAAGAAAGGAGACAACCATGGAATACACTCAACTTGGCCGTACCGGCCTGAAAGTTTCCCGGCTGTGCCTGGGCACGATGAACTTCGGCCCACTGACCAGTGAGGCCGATTCGTTCGCCATCATGGACAAGGCCCTCGAACTGGGCCTCAACTTCTTCGACACGGCCAATGTCTACGGCTGGAAGACCGGCGAAGGCATCACCGAGCAAATCGTCGGGTGTTGGTTTGCCCAAGGAGGCGGGCGGCGCGAGAAAGTGGTCATCGCCACCAAGGTTTTCGGGCGCATGGGAGAGTGGCCCAATCAAGGCCAGCTTTCAGCGCTGCACATCCGCCAAGCGTGCGAGGAGTCCCTGCGCCGCTTGCAGACCGACCACATTGATCTCTACCAGATGCACCACGTGGACCGCAACAGCCCGTGGGAGGAAATCTGGCAGGCCATGCAGACGCTCATCCAGCAGGGCAAGGTGCTCTACGTCGGCTCGTCGAATTTCGCTGCCTGGAATATCGTCCAGGCTAACGAGGCGGCCAAGGCGCGCCACTTCATGGGGCTGGTTTCCGAGCAAAGCCTGTACAACTTAAAAGACCGCATGATCGAACTGGAAGTCGTCCCGGCCTGCCGCAGCTATGGCCTGGGCATCATCTGCTGGAGTCCGCTGGGGGGCGGCCTGCTGGGCGGCGTGCTGCAGAAGATAAAAGAAGGCCGCCGCGCCTCGAAGGAGAAGCAGAAAGAGATCGAGGAAAAGCGTGAGAAACTGGAAGCCTGGGAGACCTACTGCAAAGAGCTTGGCGAAAAACCGGCTGACGTGGCCCTGGCCTGGCTGCTGCACAACCCGGCTGTCACCGCGCCGATCATCGGTCCGCGCACGATGGAGCAACTGACCGGCAGCCTGCGCGCCTTGAAGGTTAAGTTGAACAAGGCCGCACTGACGAAGCTGGACGAGATCTGGCCCGGTCCCGGCGGCGAAGCGCCGGAAGCGTATGCGTGGTGACAACGAATAGACCCTAAAGGTCTCCAAGACCTTTAGGGTTTTCAAAGGGCATCCCGTATTTCCGTGATGGTCAGCCGCTTCTCCATTTGCAGGCGGCGGATTTCCCCCACTCTTTCGATCATGGATGGATGGTACAACTGGTATCCGCTCGGCGTGTGGCCCTG
>MNXK01000105.1 GCA_001872165.1 Anaerolineae bacterium CG2_30_58_95 | reverse complement strand
CGAAGATGGGCCAAAATAAGGTGGTAGACTGTGCATATGAGAAAGCACTTTTTTGCCAAACGGCGTTGTTGCCTGAATGGCAAAACTAGGGGAATAGACCACGAAGAAACGGAGCTTACCACATATGAATATTGCACAGTCTATCCTCGAGGCGCTCGAAAGCCTCAACGCCAACAAACTGCGCTCCGGCCTGACCATTTTGGGTATCGTCATCGGGGTGGCGGCAGTCATCGCCATGTTGGCCATCGGCGAGGGCGCACAGCAGACCATCACCGGCTCGATCAGCGGCATTGGCACCAATTTGTTGTTCGTTTTCAGGGGCAATATGATGCAGGAGGTGCGCAACCCCAAGCCGCTGACCCTGGAGGATGCCAATGCCATTGCTGACCCTTTTGCCGCGCCTTCGGTGGCGGCGGTTGCGCCAGTGCTGCGGGGAAATGGCGAGATCGCTGCCGGCGGCAAACGGACGACGACCACCATTGTTGGCGCCACGCCGGATTACTTCCCGCTTCGCAACTACACCTTGAGCGAGGGCGAGTATCTGACCGAGGAGTACTTGCTGGGTCGGGCTTCGGTTGTCTTGCTCGGCTCGGAAGTGGCCGATAAATTGTTTGGCCGTCAGGAAGGCATTGTCGGCGAGACAGTGCGCATCGAAGGCCAGCCTTTTCGCGTCATTGGCGTGCTGGCCTCCAAGGGCGGCGGTATGCTCGGCAGCGAGGATGACCGCGTGGTCGTCCCATTCAGCACGGCGCAGGCGCGCCTCATCCACCGCAGCGGACGCAACCGCATTGACCTGCTGCTGGTGCAGGCCGTCAGCGCCGCGGCGGCGCTGCAAGCTTCCGAGGAAGTGTCCCAGATCTTGCGCCAGCGCCACCGCACGGCCATCGGCGTGGACGATTTCACCGTCTTCTCGCAGAAGGATTTTCTCAGCACCGCGCAGACCATTACCAGCGTGCTGACCATCTTCCTGGGCGGGATTGCCGGCATCTCGCTGCTGGTGGGCGGCATCGGCATCATGAACATCATGCTGGTCTCGGTCACCGAGCGGACGCGCGAGATCGGCTTGCGCAAGGCGCTGGGGGCGCGCAAGCGTGACATTTTGATCCAGTTCCTGACCGAATCCTCGTCGCTCAGCCTGATAGGCGGCGTGATCGGTATTGCCCTGGGCTGGTTGATCTCGTTCATCGTCGGGCGCATCGCTGCCAACTCCGGGACGCCCTTCAATCCGTCCATCGGCGTGAATGCGGTTCTGCTGGCGACGCTTTTCTCGGCCGCGGTTGGTCTCTTCTTCGGGATCTATCCGGCCAGCCGCGCCGCCAATCTGGAGCCGGTGGAGGCGTTGAGATACGAGTGACGAGTGACGAGCCGTGGCGCATGAGGTGATGTTGTGCTGGTATCTCACTCTGTGACGGACAGGCCGGTGTATAATTGCGCCGTTGTCACCCCGAATCAACAGGAGAAATCAATGGAGCAAAAACTCGAACAGCTCAAGACCATACTGGCTGAAATAACAGATTTGGGCGGGGCTGTGGCCCTGCTTGGCTGGGATCAGCAAACGTACATGCCGCCGGGCGGGGCGGAAGCGCGCGGCAACCAGTTGGGCACCCTCCAGCGGCTGATCCACGAACGCCAGACCTCAGCCGCGATGGGAAAGCTGTTGGAAGAACTCAAGCCCCATGCGGCGGCGCTCGATCCTGATTCGGACGATGCTCGCCTGGTCAAGGTGGTCAGCCGCGATTACGATATCGCCACCCGCGTCCCTGCGGAGTGGGTGGTGGAGTTCGCCCAAGTGACCACGATGGCGCAGCAGGCCTGGATCGAGGCGCGGACGAAATCCGAATTTTCCATCTTCCGCCCGCACCTGGAGAAGATCGTCGAACTCGGCCAGCGCTACGTCTCCTTCTTCCCGCCGGCGGATCATCCCTACGACATCTTATTGGATATCTTCGAGCCAGGCATGAAGACGGCGGATGTCAAGGCGATTTTCGACGCCTTGCGCCCGCGGCAGGTGGAACTGATCAAAGCCATCGCCGCGAAACCGCAAGTGGACGATTCTTTCCTGCACCAGGCTTTCGACGAGAAGAAGCAATGGGATTTCGGCGTGGAAGTCATCACCAAGTTTGGCTACGATTGGAAATGCGGCCGCCAGGATAAGGCTCCCCATCCATTCACCAACGGCGGCAGCCGGAGCGATGTGCGCATCACGACGCGAGTGAACCCGAATTTCCTCAATTCGATGATCTTCGGCACCATGCACGAATGCGGTCATGCCTTGTATGGACAGGGTACTGCCAGTAAGTTGGATCGCACCTCTCTGGATGGCGGCGCTTCGCTGGCGGTGCACGAGTCGCAATCCCGCATGTGGGAGAACCTGGTCGGGCGTTCGCTGCCCTTCTGGGATCACTTCTACCCGCGCTTGCAGGAAACCTTCCCCTCGCAGTTGGGCAGCGTCCCGCTGGAGAAGTTCTACAAGGGCATCAACAAGGTCCAGCCGTCGCTCATCCGTGTGGAGGCCGACGAGGCCACTTACAACCTGCACATCATGCTGCGCCTCGAAATAGAGATTGCCATGGTCGAGGGCAAGCTGGCGGTCAAGGATCTGCCCGAGGTCTGGAACAGCAAGATGGAAGAATACCTGGGCGTCGTCCCGCCGGATGATGCCAGGGGTGTGCTCCAGGACATCCATTGGTCGGGCGGCATGATGGGTTATTTCTCCACTTACGCCCTGGGCAATCTGATCTCGGCCCAACTGTGGGAGGTGATCGGGCGCGACATTCCCGACTTGACCGACCAGATCCGCGCCGGTAAATTCGAGGCCCTGCTCGGCTGGCTGCGCGAAAAAGTTCACCGGCACGGGCGCAAGTTCGAGCCGCAAGAACTGGTGCAGAAGGTTACCGGCTCCAAGATTGACCCGGCGCCCTACTTGCGCTATCTGAAAGAGAAATTCGGCCAGATCTACGGCCTGTAACCAAACAAGTAGAGACACCCAGCCGGGCGTCTCTACGATAACATGAAAACCCTCCGCTGCCTGACGCTGCTGAGTTTGCTGCTGGTCGCGCTGACCGGCTGTATACCTCTTTGGGGGAACTCAGTGCCGACTCCCTGGCCGACCGGTTACCTGCCCACCGCGCTTGCCCTGACCATGGCCGCCATCTCCACCCCAACGCAGCCGCCGCCCACCGGACCCGCAACCGGCACGCCGACCATCGAGCCGCCTGCCACCCCCACGCCCTCCCCGACCCTCTCCCCAACGCCTTTTCCATTGCCAAGCTTCTTCCCAACGGAAACGCCGGCCCCGGCTTTTACCCCCGAACCATCCTCGGCAGCCGCCATCCAAATCTTGACCCCCGGGCCGCTCTCCAAACTTCTCTCGCCTATCAAGCTGCATGGTTACGTGATCCCTGGCGACGACAATCTTGTACGCATCGAACTCTACGGCGAGGATGGCCGTTTGCTGGCACGCGAGCTTCTACGCTTGTATACCTCGGGGAAGTGGGCCTACCTGGCAATTGATATCCCTTTCGAGGTGCAGGCCGCCGCGGAAGTGGCGCGCCTGCAGATCAGCACACAGGATGCGTATGGGCGCGTCAGCGCGCTAAACTCGGTCCGCCTCTTGCTGCTTTCGGCCGGTTTTGCAGAGATCAACTCGCCGGGCAAACTGGACGAGCGCTGTGTTCTCGATGCGCCCTCGCCGGGCGCGCGCATCTCGAAAGGGACACTGACCGTGAGCGGCCAGATGCGGCCGTTCAACAGCCAGCCCCT
>MNXK01000020.1 GCA_001872165.1 Anaerolineae bacterium CG2_30_58_95 | reverse complement strand
AGCGAGGCTGTCAGCGGGCGACCCCTCCCACCGACCAGCACCAGCGACCCTGTATCGGCAATCCCGACCAGCACACCGGTGACGCCTGCCCGGATGGTCGGGTCAGGTTCCCGGACGGCGAGAATCCCTGTGATGTATTTCGCCACGCTCTCATCCGCCTGGACCCGCTCCACCCCTTTGGATTGCAGGAATTCGGTCAATCTGGCAGGTAACTCCTGCTCCGAAACGAGATACGCCTGCCCGCCGAGAGCGGTCAGTTCCTTCGTGAATTGGGCAACCGCTGTCCCTGTTTCCCTGTCCACCTGTTTCCTTTCTACTTGTCTACTTGTTTCCTTGCCCACCTGTTCCCTTTCTAGCTGTTTACCTGTTTCCTTGATACTTTGCTTCACATTCTTCCACCGCGCCCGGAAGGGACGGACAGTCAGCCGCGGAAAATCCTTGCTGTAGCCCCAGCCGGTCCAGGCCGGGAGGCGGATCCACTGTGGGAGCGGGAACAAGCCGAGGGTCCGCAGTACCAGCCGGAACAGCCGCGGCGACGCGGCCACGCGGCGATAGAGTTTCAAGCCCAGTTTTACAACGCTGGGTAATCCCCGACCCTCGCCACTGATCACTGAACACTGATCACTGATGACTGGCAAGTGACCTGCTCTGACCCTCAAAAGCAGCCCCGGCAGGTCAATATCCACCGGGCAGGCTTCGCGGCACGCGCCGCACAGGGACGAGGCCTGGGCGAGATAGGCGAACTTTGGGTCCACCAGCGCGCAGGAGATGACCGAGCCGATCGGGCCGGGGTAAATGCTGCCGTAGGCATGCCCGCCAATTTCGCGGAAGACCGGACAGGCGTTCAGGCACGCGCCGCAGCGGATGCAGTAAAGCGATTCGGCTAATGGCGAATGGCGGATGGCGGAACGGCCATTGTCGAGCAGGATGAGATGGCGTTCCTGCGGCCCATCGGGACATGCCTCGAGCCAAGTCGAGGGGTCGGCGATGCGGCGTGGGGAATGGATCAGGCTGGCGTAGACGCTCATTTTCTGACCGGTGGCGGAGCGCGGCAGGAGTGAGAGGAACAGGGCCAGGTCGTCCAGCGTGGGGACGAGGCGCTCGATGCCCATCAGCGCTACGTGGACTGGCGGCAGGGTGGTGACCATGCGCCCGTTGCCTTCGTTGGTGACGATGCAGAGGGTGCCGGTCTCGGCCACGCCAAAGTTGACGCCGGAAACGCCAATGTCGGCCGTAAGAAAAACGTCGCGCAGAACTCTGCGGGCGGTGTTGGTGAGCGTAGGGATGTCTTCGGTGTAGGGAATGCCCAATTTTTCGTGGAAGAGGCGGCCTACGTCGCCACGCCGCAGGTGAACAGCCGGGGTGATGATGTGGGAGGGCCGTTCGCCGCGCAACTGGACGATGTACTCGCCCAGGTCGGTCTCGACGACGCGGATGCCATGTTCTTCGAGGGCGTGGTTGAGGTTGATTTCCTCCGAGACCATGGACTTGGATTTGGCGATGAGGATGTTGCGTGGTGCGTGTTGCGTGTCTACTTGTGTACTTGTGTACCTGTCTACCTGTATACCCGTACTGCGTACTGCGTATTGCGTAATGTCAAGAACGATTTTGTTTGCTTCCGCCGCATCGCCGGCGCGGTGGACGAGGATGCCGTTCTTCTCCACGTTGGCGATGAACTGCGCCAGGTATTCATCGAGACGGGCGACCACGTCCGCTTTGATGGCGTGGGCGCGGGCGCGGCGTTCCGGGTAGTCGGGGATGGAAGCAAAGGCGGCCTCGCGTCCCTTGCGGCGACGCTCGGCGTTGGCGTCGAGGGCGGCTTGCAAGTTTTCATCGGCAATGGATTGGCGGATTTTTTCTCGAAATATAGTCATAATCTTTTATAATCTTATAAGTTGATCCAACGCTGGAAGGCTCTCCCGCCCAGCCTTGGCCCATAGTGACTTTTGCGGTATTGCAAAAACACTTGCAATTTTAGTCAGGAAGCAGTAGAATAATGACAGAGCGGTATCGTAAAGCCTGGTGACCTCGGTCACTCGTAGAGTGTCCTAGCCGTTTCTGACATCGCACCCTTGTGGTGAATGGAACGGGACAAACTGAAATCAGGGCCCAGGGTG
This sequence comes from Anaerolineae bacterium CG2_30_58_95, assembly GCA_001872165.1. Classification (GTDB taxonomy): domain Bacteria; phylum Chloroflexota; class Anaerolineae; order Anaerolineales; family Villigracilaceae; genus CG2-30-58-95. The sequence goes on along the minus strand of MNXK01000020.1, from coordinate 1,090 downwards.
AGCCGCTCGTAAATTTCCCCCGCAAGGGGGAATTTTAATTTTTGTCATAGCCTGACCAGTCTTTTTCAATGACCACTTCCTCCGCAATCACCCGCGAGGAGATCGCGTCATAGAAACGGCTATCGCCGCGCTCGCATTTCTGAAAGAATGCCCACGCAACCGCATCGGCTGCCTGCAATCCTTTGCGCGAGGAAGATTCCTCCTGGCTGATGAGCACTATTTTCTGAGGCAGATCCTCAATCACTTGCCGAATGCGTTTTTCAAGAAGAAAGCGCATGCGCGCATTGGTATAACGCCTGTCCAGGCATATTTCGACGCGCGGGAAGCGCTCCACCAAGTGATAAACTGCCCTGGCAACGGCCTGGCGGTAGATGCTCTCAGCCTTTTTCGGAGGACGAAGAATGGCGTGTTGATCTACCACAACCGCTATAATGGCAATCTCCTCTCTCGCAATCGCCTGGAGCAAGCGCAGGATGGCAGGTTCTTGGAAGTCTGCGGCCTTGATTTCTCCCGAAGTCAAACTGGGGCCATATTTTTTCAGCGCCCGGCGCACTGGCAGTTCGACCTCGCGGGGCTGGCTGGCACTCAACACAGCCACCACCAGGAAGTGGCTGCCGCTGGATGCGCCGACTGTTCCGGATTCGTCCACAAAGGCATAGCGCATGGGAGCATTCATAGCCGGTATTTTACCTGGGATAGTGCATAGTGCGGCCTCCAGCGCCACTGATCACTGCTCACTGATTATGGTTGCTGACTGCGCAACCATTACTGATCACTGAACACTGTTCACTGGTTTGCCAATACTTCCGCGATGTGTACAACTCTTTGGCGCTTGCCCTGCCGCGCCAACCCGCCCTGGATGTGCATCAGGCAGCCGGTATCCGCGACGACCAGCGTGGGTGCCCCGGTCTTTTCGAGATTGGCGATCTTGCGTTTCAGGAATTCCGCCGAGAGCTCGGGGTGTTCTACCGAGAAGACGCCGCCGAAGCCGCAACAATCCTCGCGCTCCGGCAGTTCGACGATTTCGGCGTCTTTGACCGCGGCCAGAAGGGCGCGCGGCTGCCGGTCCACGCCCAGGCCGCGCAGCAGA
>MNXK01000135.1 GCA_001872165.1 Anaerolineae bacterium CG2_30_58_95 | reverse complement strand
GGAGATTATAGAACAGTACTGCTCTCTACTCTCTACTCTCTACCCTCTGTTCTCCTTTCCCGGAGGAAAAATGATCGGCATCCAGAATTTAACCAAGATTTCCGACCACGAGTGGGAAATCCCGCAATCCTTCCGCGCGGATATGCGCGTGCCAGTGCGCATCTTCGCCACGCAGGAGCTGCTCGAACAGATCATGGACGACAAGTCACTGGAGCAGGCGGTCAACGCGGCGACACTGCCGGGGCTGGTTGGCAACGTAGTCATCATGCCCGACATGCACCAGGGTTACGGCTTCCCCATCGGCGCTGTAGCGGCTACCGAGTTCCCGCGGGGCGTGATTTCGCCTGGCGGAATTGGGTATGATGTGAACTGTGGGATTCGCCTGCTAGCCTCGTCTATCGAACTCGAAGCTGCCCTGCCCCATCTGGATACGCTTGCCACACTACTGAATAAATATTGCCCATCGGGTGTGGGCGTGAAGGGCGTGGTGCGGGTCAACGTGCCGGAGTTGGAACGCGTGCTGCGCGAAGGCTCGCGCTGGGCGCTCAAGAACGGCTACGCCAGCGAACAGGATCTGGCGCGCACGGAGGAAGGCGGCTGTCTCGAAGGAGCAGATCCGGCAAAAGTCAGCGACCGGGCCAAGCAGCGCGGTCGCCAGCAAATCGGCTCGGTGGGCGCGGGGAATCATTTCGTCGAGGTGGACGTGGTCGAGTCCATCTTCGACTCGGAAACTGCCGCCGTTTTCGGGCTGCGCACAGGCTGTCTGGCAGTACAGATCCACTGCGGCTCGCGCGGACTCGGCCACCAGGTCTGCACCGATTACGTCCAGTCGTTCCAGTCCGCCGTGCAGCGTTACGGCATCGAGCTGCCCGACCGAGAACTGGTCTGTGCGCCGATGGATTCGCCGGAAGGACAGGCTTATCTCGGCGCGATGCGCGCGGCGGCCAACTTCGCCTTTGCCAACCGGCAGCTTCTGGCCCACTCCGCCCGGCGCGCCTTCGAGGAGATTTTCGCAGGCAAGCTGAAAGGTTGGGAATTGCGCCAGGTTTACGACATCGCCCACAACATGGGCAAGATCGAAACCCACGAGATAGATGGTCAACGCATAAAAGTCTGCGTACATCGCAAAGGTGCAACAAGAGCCTTCGGCCCCGGTTCTCCTGACCTGCCGCCTGAATATCAATCTACCGGCCAGCCGGTGCTTGTCCCTGGCAGCATGGGCACGGCTTCTTGGGTTTTAGCTGGCACGGAAATGTCCATGGCGCGCTCGTTTGGCTCCTGCTGCCACGGCGCGGGACGCGTCATGTCACGCTCGAAAGCCAAGCACGAAATCCGCGGCGACGACCTGCGGCGGGAACTGGAAGGACGCGGCATCAAAGTGCGCGCCGGGTCCATGCCCGGACTGGCCGAGGAGGCTCCGTCCGCTTACAAAGACGTGGACGCAGTGGTCGAGACGGTCACGGCGGCGGACATCGCCCGCAAGGTGGCCCGTCTGCGGCCAGTGGCGGTGGTGAAGGGATAGTGGGCAGTGAACAGTGATCAGTAATCAGTGAGCAGTGAGCAAAAGAGCCAGAGGTGCAATCCTCTGGCTCTTCTGCTCGTGTGGCCCTTTTGGCTCTTCTAATGTTCCAAGATCTGCGAAAGGAACAATTTCGTCCGGTCTTCCTTTGGTTCTTTGAAAATCTCATCCGGCGTACCACTCTCGACGATCAGACCATCGTCGAAGAAGTACATGCGTTTCGCCACGGCGCGGGCGAAGCCCATTTCGTGCGTCACCACCAGCATGGTCATGCCCGATTGCGCCAGCTCGATCATCACGTCCAGCACTTCCTTGATCATCTCCGGGTCGAGGGCGGAGGTAGGCTCGTCGAAGAGCATGATCTTGGGCTGCATGGCCAGCGCACGCGCGATAGCAACCCGTTGCTGCTGGCCGCCGGAGAGCTGACCGGGGTACTTCTGCGCCTGTTCCGGGATGCCCACCCGCTCGAGAAGCTGCATCGCCACTTCTTCGGCCTTCTGCTTTGGCCACTTGCGCACCTGAATCGGGGCCAGGGTGATATTTTGCATCACGGCCAGGTGCGGGAACAGGTTGAATTGCTGGAAGACCATGCCGGTCTCCATGCGGATCTTCTCGATGTTACGCATGTCATTGGTCAGCTCGATGCCGTCAACAATGATCTTGCCTTTCTGATGTTCCTCCAAACGGTTGAGCGTACGGATGAAGGTGGACTTCCCCGACCCGGACGGGCCGAAGATGACGATCACTTCCCCTTTCTCCACGTCCATGCTGATCCCCTTCAGGGCCTGAAAATGGCCGTACCATTTCTGCACATCGCGACAGACGATGATTGGCTCGGAGCTGGCAGTTTGTTCAGTCATGATCCTCTCACGGATTACATTTTGAATGGTCAACGTATTATAGGACAAAATCGGAACTGTGGGGGAAGAAACATCAGGTTTCCGGGAGGCTGATCTCGGCGAAGCGCGCCCGGGTCAACCCGGCCAGCGCCGCGACTTGCAGGCGGATATTCAGCCCGCGCTGCCCGCCGCTCACGTGGACTTCGGCCTGCTCCTGCGCCGAAGCATCTATCACCACCTGGAAACCTTTGTTGAGCAGCGCCAGCGGCGAGATGCCGCCAGCCTGCAGACCGGTCAACTGCTCAGCCTCACGCTCGGTGGGCAGGCTCACCTTTTTCTCGTTCAGGGCGGCTGCCAAGAGCTTCAAATCCACGCGGTGCGTCCCTGGGATGACGGCCAGGATTGGCTTTCCTGGCTTCGGGCGCGTCACCACGATAGTTTTGTAGACGCCCTCGGTGGGAACGCCCAACAGGCGCGCGGTTTCCGTCGCGCCGAGCTTTTCGGCAGGCAGTTCAAAGGCTTTATAGGGGATCTTGCGGGAATCCAAGAGGCGGGTAACGTTGTTAGCAGACATCACTAGAGATTCTAATCGCAATCCAGTCAATACACAATCTTATGTAGCGCTCATCCGCACCAGGAACTCGCAGAAAGGCAGCCCTTTGGCGCTCGCCTGCAACCTGGCCGTCTGGCGGATGGCGAAACCGAGGTATTCTTCCAGAAGCAAAGCATCCAGCTGGCATAATTCAGGATGGCGGCCAATGATCCTCGAGTAGGGACAATACCCCAGGATGATGCGCGGCCCAACCACGCCCGCTTCCCAGCGCGCCTGGTAGTGCATCTCATTCAGCCGCTCGACCGCCTGAGACAGGCGGCGGGTGAGTGGTGTACTTTGGTACCCGGCCGCTGAGCCGCTGGTTGAACCGCCACAAGCCATCCGCTTCGCCAGGGCGCGCAGATGTTCCTCCTGCCTTTTCGGTGGAAGGTTCGTCAACCACTCCTCCAACAATACACTTGCCAGATGAGCCACGTTATCATCCAGGGTATGGCGCGACAGACCATAAATCTGCACCGGCCGCCCTCTCCCCTCCCCGCGCTGCTGGCCGGTGACTTCGATCAGTCCGTTGGCTTCCAAATGGGCAAGATGATGGCGGGCGTTTGCCTGGCTCATCTCCAGGGCGCGGCTGATGTCTGCGGCGGAGGCGGCTTGGCGTTTGCGAATGTAGGCGAGGATTTTCTGGCGGGAGGTGGGCATATTCTTGACCTATCCCCCCTGCCCCCCTTCCCTCGAAGGGAAGGGGGAACGGAGGTTAGGTCCATATTATAACCACCAATATTATTTTCGCAAACATATATTTGCGTAATTGAATTGACAACCTCTATTCCAGCGACTATAATCCGCCCGTTCCGCTGAATACTGGTGACTAATCACTGGTCACTGATGACTGGCAACGAGGAGACCTCATGGAAACCAATGA
>MNXK01000024.1 GCA_001872165.1 Anaerolineae bacterium CG2_30_58_95 | reverse complement strand
CAATGCGCGCAGTCGTTGTTGCAGCGGTAGGTCAGCGCCAGGTCGAGGCGGTACGGAGCCGAGGGCTGCGCCGAGAACGGGGCGGTGACCTCCAATTCCAGCTCGTGGATCGGGCAGGCGCCATCGAGGCGGAGCAATTCAGAAATCTGAAGGCGGAAGGATGAGATATCCTTGTTTACTTGTTTCCTTGCTACTCGATATTTTTTTGCTGTCGTTATGGCAATTTCATCATCCTGCTTGCCTTCCAGTATCAGGTAGGCCATCAACGCCGCGGTTGGATTCAGGTGCATGATGCGGTTGGCGTTGACGATCAGCGTGCCGTGTCCATCCGGGTCGAGGCGCAGGTGGACGCGGGATTTTTCGCCAGGCGATTCTAGGACGTAGTGGTGTAACCCGGAGTCCAAAGTCTCCCGACTTGGACTGGAGTCCAAAGTCTCCCGACTTGGACTGGAGTCCAAAGTCTCCCGACTTGGACTGGAGTCCAAAGTCTCCCGACTTTGGCTTTGCTGTTCCAACGTCAGGAGACGTTGGAGTCCTGAGCGTATGCTATTAAAACTCAGGGACATCTTTCACCTCATCCATACCAGCAAAATCAAATCCTTCTTGCCAGTGCAGGAAATCTTTGTAATTGCTAAAGGGATAATCTTCAGGTGTTTCAACCAAACCGTGTTTCACCGGATTCCAAAAGATGTATCTCAGACGATTGTAATAATCTTTCTCCGAGCGAATGCAGGTATCCCAGTAATTCCACCAGACTATCCTGCCATACTGACCATCCTCATCATTCCACTTTCGCGCAGTAAATTTATGGTAACTGCCGGTGAATTTTGAAAGGGTTTCCGGGTTTTCAGGGGATCGAACGATAGCATGGTAATGATTACTCAGCACGACCCAGGCGATGATCAGCCATTTATAGATTTTCGCTGAATAATGGAATGCGTCCCGCCACTCAATTTTCCGCTGGGAGGATTGCATGAGGTTGTCGCTTTGATAGATGGAACCCGTCAACATGTAGACCGCGCCCGCGACGAACAGATGCGGGGGATTGTGCGGCGCTGTTTTGAAGATAACTGGTTTCATGGGCGATTCTTTTTTCTACGGACTCCAAAATCTCCAGATTTTGGATGGGGCGTGCCGTGCCTGCAAAGTCTGGAGACTTTGCACTCCGCTAACGCCCCCCTCCCGCGCAGGCGCAGGCACAGCCCGCGCAGGCGCACGCGCAGGCGCACGAGTGACCGCCGCCACCGCCGCCACCCTTCCAACTGCTGCTGGAGGAGGTCTTTGGAATCGGGTTGGTGCGGTTGGTTACTCCGGAGGTGAAAGCGCTTACGTCGCCGATGACTTTGCTGGAGAAGTTTTGCACGCCGCCGACCACGGAGGCGGCAAAAGCCGCGCCGGGCAGGGAGGTGCGTCCGCCACTTGTCGTTGGGGTAACCGAGGCCATCTTTGGAGCGCCGCTTGTGACAGGCCGATAAGCCGGGTCATAGCGGCCCCACCACATCGGGACAAAGATCGGGCCGGTGAAGACGCGCCGCGTGCGCTCGTCGTAATTCTTGTCGAGCATGGTCCATTCGAGCGCTTCGTCGTACATCTGGCTCTTGACATCGGGCGTACCGGCCGCTTCGATCTGCTGCCAGGCGCGTTCCATGATGCTTTTGTAATAATCCATCGTCTCTTTGCGGCTGAAGCCCTTCATTTTTTCTGAAACCGACTTGACCAGGTTGACGGTCATCTCCTGCAGGCTTTTGCGCCGGGCAGCCAGGTCGGGGGCGGCGAAGGCGGTCAGGAAGTCCTTTTCATATCCCTGCAGCCCTTCGGGCTGGGGTTGGGTCACCTGTAAAGCCAGCGGGTCGCGGGTGATAACGGCGGCCGCGTTCTTCTTGACTACGCCGAACAGGATCATGGTCATCACCTTGTCGAGCGGCTGTTCCGTCAGGATGGCGGCTTCGACCGCCGTCAGGCCGCGTTTGATTCCGTGCCCCTCGATGGAGATCTTGGGCGGCAGGTACTGCATCTTGCGCCGCCGCTGGTTGACCGCGCCCAGGATCGGCGATCCGACGAAGATGAGGACGAAAAACCCGATGCAGCAGACAGTCACGAGGTTGCCTCCCAGGCCGGCAAGGAGCGTACCGAAATTGAAGGCGGGGGGCACTACGATGGCATCTGCCGGGACATACATCTTTGGGAAGGAGGCGCCGAAGGTGTACTGGCTGTATCCATTGGCGGCGCTGCTTTGCCAGGTGTAGATGATGCGGCCGTCGGAATCGTGGTCTGATTGCGGAGCGGCGTTGCCGGGCCAGCCTCCCTCGGGGTTGTGATAGCGGGGTTCATTCGGCTGGACACCTGGCGGGAGGTGGAAGGTGATCGTCAGGTCCGTGGCGCCGTGGACGTATTGGGATCCAAACCAGGTAGGGGAGAAGTCCGCGCTGGCGTCGACATCCGGGTTGGTGGAATCCTTATACAGCACTTTGTCGATGCGCCCGACGAAGACGTGCACGGTCCCACTCTGGCCAGGCTGGATGGCATAAGCGCCCATGTCCACAGAAAATCCGGAACCGCCCTGACCCTGAAAATCCGAAGAAATTGATACCGGGTTGCCGCCCACGTCGGCGGTAATCGTACTCATGTCGAAGTTCCCGTTGGGCATGCCCACGTCCACGAAGTCGATGACGTGCCCGCTGGGATCATTGGTGAAAGTGAACACGTAATCCACCGCTTCCGTCCCGTCGGCATTCCAGTAGACCTGGACGACTTCCTTGTCCAGGCTGAAGGAATATGACGACTGGGCGGCCGCGCTGGATACCAGCGCACACAGCATGACCAGGGTGAGCATAAGAGCGAGGATGCTTTTTTTCATGAGAACCTCCAGGTTACGCATTACGTTTCACGCATAATAATCCAGTAAAACGTAATCCGTATCACGTAAACTACCACTTCGGCTCTTCTGTCAGTTGATAGACCGTATTGCAATACGGGCAGGTGACCATCGGCGCGCCATTGACTAGTTTGATGTTGTCGGCGCTCAACTCGCCGCCGCAGGAACGGCATTTCATGGCTTCGATCTTGGTCTCGCCGGGCAGATCCACCTTCAAAGTGACGTTCTGGATGGTTTCCTGCCGGATCTTGCGGGCCGCCAGCACGATCAGGAGAATAACGCCTCCTACTATCAAGAGCGGTACGCCGACGAAGAACAGGCCGCAGCAGGCGAAAAAGCCGAAAGAGATGAGCGTATCCGCGCTGATGCCCAATTGCTCCCAAATCGAAGGTTGGACAATCGCTGAAGCCGGCACGTACTGCTTGGGGAAGGACATGCCGAACGTGTATTGGGTGTAGCCATTGGCGGCCGAGCTGTGCCAGGTATAGGTGACGCGATTCTGGTTGTCGTACGCCGCCTGGGGCGCATCGTTCCCCGGCCAGCCGCCAGCCGGGTTGTGGTAACGCGGCTCGCCTGGCGGCATGTCCGGCGGCAGGTGGAAGACAACCGTCAGGTCGGTTGCGCCGTGCGCCGTAGTCCAGTATGCCGGTGAGAACTCACCGCTGGCGTAGGTTTTCGGCTCGTTCGTGTCGTTGTAGAGCATGTGGGTGATCCGCCCGACAGCGATATGAACGTGACCC
>MNXK01000080.1 GCA_001872165.1 Anaerolineae bacterium CG2_30_58_95 | reverse complement strand
TTATTGCACCAGTCCGAGAGGACTTCCATGTACTGAGCAGGTGGCTTCGCGAAGCACCCTGTGGGTTAGCCCCGCGACCTTTAGCCCCGCGAACCAGGCGGCAGAAAACCGCAATTTGTGACCGTGCAAAGCATGGAATTGTAGTACCGGTAAGAACCTCCGCCAACGGCTGGTGTTATGATGGTTGAATATCCATGACCGCTGAACTCCCCCTGATCGTCGAAAACCTTTCATTCCGTTACCGTGACCGGCAAGGGACGGCGATTCGCAGCATTTCCTTCGAGGCCGGCGCGGGTGAAATCCTGCTGATCGCCGGGGCCAGCGGCTGCGGCAAGACGACGCTCGTTCGCTGTATCAATGGCCTGATCCCACGCTCGTATAAGGGCGAAAGGACTGGCCGGGTTTTATTGTACGGAGAGGATACTGCTGACTGGTCGCTGGCGAAAATTTCCCAGAAGGTCGGCACCGTTCTTCAGGATCCGGAACGCCAGATCCTGGGTACAAAGGTGCTCAACGAGGTCGCTTTTGGCCTCGAGAATCTGGGCATGGCGCGCCACGAGATCATCCAGCGGGTTGACAAGGCGCTGGCCTACTTGAAGATTTCTCCTCTGCGTGGCCGTGAGACTTTCCACCTCTCCGGCGGCGAAAAGCAGAAAGTAGCCCTCGCCGGGGTGCTGGCCATGCGTCCGAGCATCCTGCTGCTGGATGAGCCGCTCGCCAGTCTCGACCCGGCCAGCGCCTGGGATACGCTGGATATGGTGCGCCGCCTGGCCGATGAGGGCATGACCGTGCTGATGGTCGAGCACCGCGTCGAGGACGTGCTGGGTATCCGGCCTGACCGGGTGATGTTCATGACCGAGGGCGACGTGCGCTATCTGGGGCCTCTGGATGGGCTGGGGAAGGTGGTCAACTATCACGAAGTCAAGCTGCCGGCCGAGGTCATCATGCTGCGCGCCAAAGCGGACCCGCCTCCAGCGGCGTTGAACATCCTCCCAGGCGTTTCGACTACGCTCAACGCAGGGGCAGCCGGCCCAGGGTCCGGGAAAGAGCCGATTGTTCGTTTCGAGTCGGTCGCTTTCGATTACGAAGCCGGTACAGAAGTCCTGCACGGCATCAACCTGGAAATCAAGCGCGGCGACGTGATCGCTGTCCTGGGGCCGAACGGGGCCGGCAAGACGACCTTCGTCAAGCACGCCATTGGCCTGCTCAAACCCAAGTCCGGCCGCGTGCTGGTGGACGGCCGCGATACGAAGGATGCCAGCGTCGCCCAGATTGCCAGCACGCTCGGCTACGTGTTCCAAAGCCCGAGCCACATGCTCTTTGCCCCAACCGTTCACGAGGAGTTGGCGTTCGGGCCGAAGAATCTCAAACATCCCAAAGACCAGATCGAAAAGGAGGTGAAAGAGGCGCTACAGATCGTAAACCTGACCGATAACGAGAAAGATCCACCGCTGGCGCTTTCATTCGGCCAGCAGAAGCGCGTCAGCATTGCGGCCATCCTGGCCATGCGTTCCCGCATCTTGATCATGGACGAGCCGACTGCCGGGCAGGACTATTTCAACTACATCAACTTCATGGATGCGATCTTACAGATGCCCGGCTTCGAGGCCATCCTGTTCATCACGCACGATATTGACCTGGCGGTCATCTATGCCAACCGGGTGCTTTTGATGGCCGATGGGGGGTTGGTGGCGGATGGCTCGCCGCAGGAGGTGCTGAGCGACTTCGAGCGATTAAAAGCCTGCCGTCTCGTGCCCACGTCACTGCTGGATGTCAATCTGCGGAAATATCCGCAGACACATCAATTCCTGAGGGCCGAGGCGCTGGCGCATATTTGAAGAGGAGAATGATAATGAAAAACAAACTTGTTGGTGTCATCATCGCCCTGGTAGTCATCCTGGCGATCTTCCTGCTGCTGGTTTACATCGGCGGCAACGTGATGGGCGTCGAACGCCTGATGACCGGCGAGAATCCGATGCTGCGCTTTGCCTTCGTGATTGTCGGCCTGTTGATCGCGCTGGGCGTTTATTACGGCACAAAGGACAGCCCGGCCTGGGAAGTCGGCACCCGCCAGGTGGTCTGGATGGCTATCGGCGCGGCGCTGTACGCGGTCTTTTCGTGGCTGTTCAACGGCACGGTGTTTTTCGTGCCATCCATCAGCCAGGTGGCGCTGCGCCCGGCAATCGCCATCCCGGTATTCTTCGGCTATGCCTTCGGCCCCATCGTCGGCTTCTTCTCCGGCGCGGTTGGCAACATGTTCGGCGATGCCCTGACCGGTTTCGGCCTGTATCCGCAGTGGAGCATCGCCAACGGCCTGATCGGCTTCATCGCCGGCCTGCCGCTGCTGTTCAAGGATCGCAAGAAGAGCCTGGATAGCGTCCTGGGCGCAGGCGGCGTGTTGACCTTGATCGCGCTGGTGATCTATTTCATCAACCGCACGCTGCCGAATATGATGTTCTTTGACGTGCCCAATAACGTCTTCGGCGATGCGCCGATCTCGATCTTCGCCGGTATTTCCTTGCTAGTTGGCTTCGCGCTGGTGTTGATCGTGCGCTTCGCCTTCGGCAAGGATTTGGATCTCGCCGCGTCCGTGACCTGGGGCATGCTCGGCAACATCCTGGGCATTGGCTTCGCCGCTCTCTCCGATATCTGGATCAACGGCTATTCGCTGCCCTCGGCGATTGTGGGTGAGTTCCTGCCGGCCGCCGGCCCGAACCTGATCTTCATCGCCATCCTCGTCCCGCTGCTGGTGGTGGCTTACCGGGCTGTGCAGAAGCAATCCGGGAGATAGTTATTAGAGAGCAGAGAGTAGAGAGTCGTACCAGTCTCTCTACTCTCCTCTCTCCTCTCTCCACTCTCCACTCTCTACTCTCTTCCCTATGCTCGTCACCTGGCGTTACCGCACGCGCAAGTCGTTCATCCAATGGTTCGACCCGCGCGCCTGGATGATTTTCTACGCCTGTTTCCTGGCGGGGACGCTGTTTTTCTGGGATGTCCGCTTCCTCGCCGTTTTCTTTGCGATTGCCCTGTTCTCTTTACTAACCTCCGGCGTGACGTGGAGGGAGATGCGCCGTCCCTTCCTGTTCATCGGCGGCTTTATCGTCATTTATACTTTCCTGACTTTCCTTACTGGACGGGGAGGGGAGGAAGCCTACAAAGTTGAGCATCTGATCAACAAACTGGCTGCGCCATTTATGATTTTTGGCTGGCGTCCCACGTTGACGATCACGGTCGAGCGCTCTTTCTTCGCCGTCAGCCAGTTGGCGCGTGTCTTCAGCATCGCCATCATGACCATCCTGATCCCCTACACGCTCAATCCCTCGTTGTACGGCGTGACTTTCCGCGGGCTGGGCTTCCCCGACAAGATAGCTTACGCCATGGATTTGACCATGCGCTTCATCCCGACCTTTGGGCGTGATTTCCAACTGACGATGGATGCACAGCGGGCGCGTGGCTACGAGCTTGAAAAGATCAGCGGGGGCATCATTGAACAGGTGCGCAAGCTCGGCCCCCTGATCGTCCCGGTGACCATCCACGCCATCATCGGCTCGGAAGATATCATTGACGCCATGGACCTGCGCGCCTTCGGCGTCGGTCCGCGCACCTGGCTGGAGGAACTGCATTACCAGCGCCGCGACCGTGTCCTGATCGCGGCCGGCATTGTACTCCTGGCAGCCTCTTTGACGCTGCTGATGTTCGGTTATGGGGGCTTCTGGGTGCCGGAGGCGCTGCTCCGGCTGGCGGGGGGATGAAAAAGAACAGCCTGCACTGAATGTCGAATGTCGAACGTCGAACGTCAGACGTTTGACCTTTGACCTTTAACCTTTGACATTCGACATTCGACTGCAACTCATGGCTGTTCGAGGAAGTCCGGGGGAATGATCACAGGTTATTCTAGAAGAGTTTGCCAATCCATCTCTTCCGCCGTCTTGTGCAGGCGGTGATCGTCGTCCACGACGAGGTAGGTCAGGTTCGTGAAGACTTTTTCAGCGATGCCCCGCGACGCCTCCAGCGGGATTAGCTCATCCCGCGTGCCTTGGACGATGAGCGTGGGAACATCAATGGATGCTGGCGGGATTTCGGCGAATTCGGGCAGGGTCAGCGCCGGGGCGAGCAGCGCCAGTTTCCGCACCTGACCTGGAGCCTGCGTCGCAAAAAGCGCGGCCATCAGCCCGCCCAGGCTGGAGCCGATGATCGTCCAGCCGGTTTGAGCGCCAAGAATGGCCTCCAGTTGCGCCATCCGCTCGGACAGGCTGCCGGTGAAATCCGGCGTGACCATGCCGGGGAAAAGGCCGCGCAAGAGGGTCGCCTTGTAGGTCTGGCTGTTGCTTTCGGAGCCGTGGATGAAGATCAGCCGAGAAGCGTCAATCATGGC
>MNXK01000148.1 GCA_001872165.1 Anaerolineae bacterium CG2_30_58_95 | reverse complement strand
GGCGAAAGGGTCTTGAGGAGATCGGTTCGGGGGACAATGCCGATGACCGCGTTGGTGTTTGGATCTACCACCGGCACCTGGCCCCAACCGCTATCCGTCATGCGCGTCTGAAGCTGCTGGAGCGAATCGTCCGGGCGGACGGTTACCTCTCCGGCCTCCATCAGGCTGGCGGCGGCCAGGTTGAGCTTGTGCGCCAGCGCCCGATCCACCGCTCTGCGCGTCAGCAGGCCGACGACGCGCCCAGCCTGCACCACCGGGAAACCCTCGTAACCGTACTTTTGCATCAGCGCGGCGGCTTCTTGCAAGGAAGTTTCAGGCTTGAGCAGGCGCGGCCGGCGGGACATGATCTGCGCCACGCTGATGGAAGGCCGGACGTAGCGGGGCAGGGTTTCGAGCAATTGTTGACAAATGGCTGCAAGAGGTTGGCTTTTAATGAGCGCGGCGGCCGCCCGTTCGTGCCCGCCGCCGCCGAAGTGGGCCGCGATGGCCGCCACGTCAATGCCATCTGTGGTCGAACGCGCCACCATGCGGACGCCCTCGGAGGTAGTCACCAAGACGAAGATGGCATCCGGATCGAGCAGGTCGCGCAATTTGTGAGCCAGGGAAGAGACCTCTTCGCTCATCCCGCCAACATCCCCGCATGTGATAATAATACGATGACCCTGAATGTTGTAAGTCTGCGCCTCGGCAGCCAACTGGCCGTAAATCTGGCGTTGTTCAGAGGAAAGCGACGGGTTCAGGAAATTGGCCGCGACCTGCAAACTAGCCCCTTGCTCCAACAGATGAGCCGCGGCGCGGACATCGCGCGGCGTGGTGCCGGCATAGGTCAGCGAGCCGGTGTCCTCGTAAATGCCCAGCAGGAGCAAGGTAGCCTGAATGGCGCTGAGTGATCCGTTTTGTGCCTCCACCGATTCGGTCAACATGGTGGTCGTGGCTCCGGTTTGTGTGATGGCGACTTCCCATTCGGGCGGCAGGCTGGCGCGCGGTGGATGGTGGTCAATCACGCGGACTCTCGTCTCCGCGCCCATGCCTTTTATCGTGACCAGCGACTGCGTGTCCACCAGAGTAACCGCCTCGACAGGCTCGGAAGGCAGGTCGCGCGGGTCAACGAAAGGCAGCTCCGCTCCATAGAGGGTGACGAACGAACGCACGTTGCGGTTCATCTTGCGCGGCAAGACAGGCAGCGCGCCATCCTCCAAAAGGTACGCGCCCAGCAAGGATGCCAGGGCATCGAAGTCAGCTTGCTCGTGGGTTAAAATCAGTCGCATGGTCAGGGTAGTCGCTTGGTCAGATAGTCGCGTGGTCGGATAGTCTGATAGTTCGATGGTCAAATGGTCTCGCAGTCGGATGGTTGGCTTTATTGTAGCACATTGGGAAAAGGTTGCCATGTTATAATTTTCGGCGAGGAGAATATACAATGAAAAAGACTGTCTTTGCACTCGCAATTATCATCTTGCTATTATCTGCCTGTAACCTGCCAGGACAATCCGCTCCGGTAGAGACGCTGCCCGCCCCCGCTGACCAGACCCTTCCACCCGGCTCGCCTTGCGGAGATGGCGCCTGCAACGGGCCGGAGAACGCCCAGAACTGCCCTCAGGATTGCGGAAGCTCTCCTGCGCTGCCCGTCACGTCCGCGCCGCCTGCCTCTGCGCCACCCGCAGAACTTCAGCCAGCCGGGGCGGATAATACCTTCTGGGTGACAAACCCCACATCCGGGGCAAAGCTCTATGTACAGGTTTTCTACCCGAACGACTGGAATGGAACCGCCGCGCTGCCGACCCTCGTCCTGGTACCCGGCGGGATCGCCGAATCCGACCCGCAAAGGGCTGCCCACTTATCCGGCCAGGGTTTTCTCGTTATCATCTTCGATGCGGATGGGCGCGGCAGGAGCGAGGGGACGGAGGATTACAACGGCTATATCACCCAGGATGGACTGGCGGCCGTGATCACCGCGGCGACCTCCCTGCCCGGCCTGGACACGGCGCGCTATGGATTGGTCTCGTATTCCTACGGCGTCACTGCGGCGAGCGGCGCGCTATCCCGTTACCCCGACCTGCCGATAGATTTCTACATTGATTGGGAAGGGCCGGTGGATCGTAACTACACCACCACCGGCTGCGGCCCAAACCGCGCCGAGGGCATCCAATGGCAGCCCTGCTCGGACAATGCCTGGTGGTCGGAGCGCGAAGCCGTGAATTTCATCGGCGCGGTGGATGTGCCATACCAGCGCGTGCAATCGCAGAGCGATCACGTTCAGCCAAACAACAATCACGCCATAGACATCCTCAATGCCGCCGTGGCAGGTGATGTACCCTGGGTGCGGCTGAACGAGTATCCACCCAATCAAACGTATGACGTGAACAATCCGCCTGCCATGCTGGAGGATGCGCTGGATAAGCAGATTGATGTGGTCATTGCGCGGTATGCGGAGTACATCATGGCAGAGGTGCTGTCGGGGTTGAAATGAAAAGCGAAGCTTACAAAGATCGAACCCGAGTGATGTCGGCCATGGGGGTGCTACTCTTATTGAGCGGTATTGCGATCGGCCTCTTGGGGCCAATCGAAATGTACTGCTTCTATCTCTTCGCGGAGGGAGGCCGCTTCCATTACGCGGGGTTTGGATTTGGCTCATTCATGTTCGGCAACATCGCAAGCCAGATCATCGGTTACTACCTGATCGCGGCAGTGCTCATTCCACTGGGCTACGGACACCTGAAACTGCGGCGCTGGGTCAGACCACTGGCGATTACCTGTCTCTGGGTCTGGTTGGTGATTGGCGCGCCTTTGATCATAGTGGTGTTCTTCATCCTGTTGGGGTCGAAAGACCTCTCGCTGCCGGTCGCCTCGATCGCATTGATCCTTCTCTGTCTCTCCTATCTGGTGCTTCCAGGATTACTCATCCGTTTCTACCAAGGCCGAAACGTTAGATTCACGCTCGAAGCCAGGGATTCTCGTCCATCTTGGATAGAAGGCTTACCAATCCCCATCCTTGTGTTGAGTTTCCTGTATGCTTTCTACGTTATCATGCTACACATACTCATCCTGTTCAATGGCATGTTCCCGGCCTTTGGGGTCTTCCGCTTTGGTCTTCAAGGGATCATCCTGCTCGATATCGCGATTGCTTGCTTGATCTGCCTCGTCTGGGGAACGCTGCGGCGGCGGCGATGGGCGTGGTGGGGAGCGGTGGTGTTCATCGGCTCGTTCACGCTTTCGACAATATTCACCCTTGCGAGGAGCAGTTACCAGGCCATTCTATCCGGGTTGGCATTCCCGGCGCGGGAACTGGAATTCCTGAGAGGGATACCGGTGCAGGGTTATCACTTCGCCGTCATGGTAGGGGTTCCCCTTCTCGCAACCTGGATCATTGCGCTTCTGGCAAAACGGCATTTTGGCAGTAGTAAGGGATAATAAATCAGGTATAATACCCCCCATGAAGCTGAACCCGTCCCCAGCCCCGCGCATAGATAAACCTCTCTGGTCTGGATAGGTTCGGTTCGTCATGCCCATCAGCGGCTCCCAGACCTGGTGAGCCGCTTTTTTTTATAACCACGAAGGGCACGAAGGAACACGAAGACTCATGAAC
>MNXK01000154.1 GCA_001872165.1 Anaerolineae bacterium CG2_30_58_95 | reverse complement strand
CAGCCTACCTCGCTACCACGTTGTTGGCTGCGCTTTTCTTGCCGGTTGGTGCACAAGCGCAGGGAGGAGTTAAGTTCAGTACTGCAAAAATAGATATCTGGCCGGAATTTGACCGTCCGGCTGTGCTGGTCATCGAACACCTTACCCTTGCGCCGGATACAGTCTTGCCTGCCGATCTGACCGTGCGCATTCCCGCGCAGGCGACGGTCAACGCGGTGGCAAGCGCGGAGGCGAGTGGAGCGCTGCTCAATATTAACTATGACCGCCAGATCCAGGGTGAGTGGGCAACACTGTCTCTTTCAACCACAAGTTTGGATATTCAGATCGAATATTACGACGCGCTGATAAAGCAGGGGGCTGCCCGTCATTATGTCTATCTTTGGGCGGGAGATTATGCGGTTGATTCGTTTGCCGTCCAGTTCCAGATGCCTATCGAGGCCTCTGACTTGCAAACCTCGCCGGCGCTCCCGAATAGCATTATCGGAGCGGAGGGCTTGACCTACTACACTTCGGGGTTCGGTTCCCTGGCGGCTGGCGAGACTTATATGCTGACTGTGGATTACCAGAAAGCGACTGATTCCCTGAGCGCGCCAGGCTTGAGCGTTCAACCGGCCGAGAATCCCGCCACTGCACCGGGGCGAGTGACATGGACGAAGTATGTGCCGTGGGTTTTAGGAATATTGGGAGCCGTCTTATTCCTCTTCGGCCTGGTGGCTGGTGTGCTTTATTGGCAAGGCCGCCGGAGGGACTCTGGTGGCGTGTCTCGTCAACGCCATGCCCCAGGCCGCGAGAAGACTGGTGAGCAATCCGAAGCAGTTTATTGCCATCAATGCGGACGGCGCGCCCAGCTGGGCGACGTTTTCTGTCGTGCCTGTGGCATACGCATACGCCGCGGCGAGCAATAATCCTCCAGGGATTGGCGAGGCATCCCGGTGAGCATTCCCCCAATCAGCCTGATTTATTTCTTCTACGGCCTGGCTTTTTTCAGCATGGGTTTGCTGGTGATGGTCGAAGGTGGGCGTTCTTTGGATACCCGCCTCCGGCGCGCCCTGCGCCCGCTGGCAGCCTTTGGCCTGATCCATGCGGCCAATGAATGGCTCGAAATGTACCAGGGCGTCGCCGTGCTCCTCGGGCAGCCCATACCTGCCTGGCTATTTGGCGTGCACCTGGCAATGTTGGCCTTTTCGTTCGTCTCGTTGGCGGCCTTTGGTAGTTACTTGCTTGCCGTTTCCCCGACTGCCTCGCGTCTGATCTTAGTTGTTCCCCTTGGTTTGGAAACCGTATGGGTGTTTGGCCTTTTTATTCTGAAAGGACACTATCCGGCCCCCCTCATCTGGAATGTAGCCGATGTGTGGACGCGTTATTCGCTTGCCATCCCGGCTGCGCTATTGGCCGCCATCGGGTTGGTCATTCAGCAGCGCGTCTTCCGTCAGGCCGGGCTGGTCTCCTTCGGCCGGGATGCACTGTGGGCCGCAGTGGCGTTTGGCTGGTATGGCTTGATCGGTCAGTTGTTCGTCCAGATGACCACCTTACCGCCCTCGAATGTCATTAACCAAACCCTGTTCGAAAATCTATTCGGGTTCCCGGTGCAGTTGTTCCGCGCCGCGATAGCGGTGTTGGCATCCTTCTTTGTGATCCGCTTCCTGCGGGCTTTCCAGGTGGAAATCGAACGCCAGATTACCAGTCTACAGGAAGCGCGCCTGAAGGAAGCCGAGCAGCGCGAGGCGATGCGCGGCGAGTTGTTCAAGCGCGTGGTGGCTGCCCAAGAGAGCGAGCGCCAACGCATCGCGCGCGAGCTGCACGACGAGACCGGTCAGGCTTTGACAGCCATCGGCATGGGTTTACGCGGCCTGGCGACGAGGGTAGAGAATGACGATAAAGGCCGCGCCAACCAGACCTTGAGACAATTGCAGGAACTGGCCGCCCATTCCCTGGACGAGCTGCAGCGACTGATCGCCGACCTGCGCCCGTCCCATCTGGACGATTTGGGCCTTCCGGCGGCCTTGCGCTGGTACGCCCACGATGTGCAGGAACGCGCCCATTTGTACGTGCGGGTGGAGATCAACGGGAAGGAACGGCCTGTCGCTTCGGCAGTGAAAACCGCCTTGTTCCGCATCGCCCAGGAAGCGCTGACCAACGTGGTCAAGCACGCCAATGCCAGGAACGCCAGTATCAACCTGACTTACGGCCCCAACGCGGTACGGGTGCAAGTAACGGACGACGGTCGTGGTTTCGATGCCCGCTCGATGGCCTCCTCCGAACGGCCTTCCTGGGGCCTGACGGGTATGCAAGAGCGCGCCACTCTGTTGGGCGGCAAGTTCACCTTGAGTTCGCGCTTGGGGGAGGGGGCCAGGGTCGAGGTTTCCATCCCCTATCAAGAGGATACAGAGGTGTCCGATGAAAATCCGTCTCCTGCTGGTGGATGACCATCAAGTCGTCCGTTCGGGTCTGCGCATGTTGCTGGGCGGTGAAAGCGACGTGGAGATCGTCGGCGAGGCCGGCACGGCCAAAGAGGCGCTCGAGGCGGCGCCGAAGTTAAGGCCGAACATCGTTCTGATGGATATTGGCCTGCCGGATATGTCCGGCATCGAGGCGACGAGCGAGATCAAGCGCCTTTACCCGGAAATTGCGGTCGTGGCATTGACCATCCACGAGGACGAGGAATATTTCTTCAAAATGCTCGAAGTCGGGGCGAATGGCTACGTGCCCAAGCGCGCCGCGCCGGAAGAACTATTGACTGCCATCCGGGCCGCGGCGGCTGGCGAGGTTTACCTCTATCCTTCCCTGGCGAAGCTGCTCGTCAAGGATTTCCTGGCGCAAGAGCGGGCCAGCGGCGATGCAGCCGGACTCGACGGTCTGACCGACCGTGAGCAGGAAGTGTTGAAATACCTGGCCGACGGCGCGAACAACGACGAGATTGCCGAAGTGCTGGTCATCAGCCCGAAGACTGTGGCCCGCCACCGCGAAAATATCATGAGCAAGCTCAACCTGCACTCTCGTGCTGATTTGGTGCGTTACGCCATCCGCAAAGGGATCATCGAGCCTTGAGGCTTCCAACAGACCTCCGAGTTCTGAGAGAACTCGGAGGTCTGTACGTCTGTCATGACGCTTTCCTACTCAGGCGGATGCCAGCCGGCTTCGACCCAGATGGCTCGGGCGCGCACGCGCAATTCGTCATTGAGGGATAAAGCTTTCACTGTGGAACGACCTGTCGGTGTTTGCCCGATGACGTGTGTGCTGTCCTCACTCCAGGCGAAATGATCCGCCCAAATCTGGAGCCTGGGATTGAAGAGGGGTACAGTTGCGCCACTCTCTGGATCAATGGCCTCGGTCAACATACCTTTGGCTTCATTGCATAGACGGCAAGAAAGCCACAGGTTCTCCTCGACGGTTTGGCCATCTCTAGCGGTGGGGATGATGTGCTCCACCGTCAGCGCTACCCCACTGACAATTTCCTGTGTCAGGCAGTAGCCGCAGCGGTAGCGCGCTTGCTCTGCGATGCGCCGTCGCCTTGCCGGGGTAAGGGCCATTTGGATTGCTCCAATTCCTGGAGAGTTGGCAAACGATAGCCGCGTCTTTTGAGCAGAACTGCCGCATAACCCCGCCGAAACGTCAACACGTCTGCTTCGCGTCGGAGCGTTGCCAAAAGCTCTTCTTCCGCGCTCGTCAGTGCGCCGGTCTTTTTCCTAGCGAGCAGCGCTTCGTACTCTACCCAACGTTCCGATGGAAAAGTGCGACTCATTTCGCTTTGTAGCTCAGCATCAGTCATCTGTAAAAGCGGGAACACATCCGGTTGATACTGGAAGGGAATCTCTTCGAGCAAGGGGGGCAAACTGTGCGCCAAACTTTGCGCGATGAGGGTTTCGGTTGGCTGGCGAAACAATTCGGCAGCGCGTTTCAACTGGCCAAACAACGTATCGGGAAGCTGGATAGTGATCGTTTGAGACATGGTGCACCTCACTTTTCCTGTGGCTGGTATTATACCCTCATTGTTCCTGCTGTTTGGAGCCAACAACTATGCTCGGGTGGTTGTCAGTTCTGGGGCGAGTTTCCCAAAATAGCCTGACCGGAGTCCAAAATCTTCGCGAAGCACCCTGCGGGCCAGATTTTGGCGTTTTTCTGGCCGTTTGCGCTCCACCGTCGGAGACGTTGGACTCCGTTGCCACCAAACTGACATACGCCCACTATGCTCTAAGATGACTGTCGCTGCGCCGTCATTATGGGCATGGCAGATTGCAAAAGGGTGGTGGTATATAAGTAGCACCATGTTATCGCTACTGGGGCATTCGACTCAATAACCACCCAATCCATCCTCGTCGCTATGGGGCGGCAAGAGTAGAGAGCTAAAGTTTCGGGGGACAATATGGGACAGCAGTCCCATAGAAAAGATTGGCTGTGCGCCGGATTTACTTCGCGCCCTGGAATGGCTAAACTGAAGATGACCGAATCGAACGACTCTCGAAAGGAGGCTGCCATGACAAGCGCGTTGATCGTGATCGCTCTGATGATCTTGAGAGTGGGAGTACCCGCAGCCGTGCTGCTGGTGATTGGCGAAGCAGTTCGACGCCATGACGAGAGGCCCGGCAATCTGCGAGGCGCCTGATGGAGTGGTTGAACACCATCCTTACCATCATTCTCGGCCTGCTCTTGCGGATCGGCATCCCGTTGGCCGTGACCGCCGGGATTATCTACCTTCTCCACCGCCTTGACCAACGCTGGCAGGAAGAGGCCTCTTCCGCGCCGCTGGCTGCTCCAGGCGGGAAACCCTGCTGGGAGGTCAAAGAATGCCCCGAGGCGAGGCATAAGGCCTGCCCGGCGGCTGCCCAGCCCGGGGTCCCGTGCTGGCAGTTCTTCCGGTCAAAAAGCGGCGTCTTACGCGAGGATTGCCTGAACTGCGAGGTGTTCCGCCAGGCATCCGTGCCGGTGTTCATCTAGATCCAAACGAGGAGATACAACAATGTCAAAACTCGAACGTCTGATCATCGCGGTCATGTTTGCGCTGCTGGCGGCCGGCGTTACGCTGGCGGCGGCCCAGGCCCAGACCCCCCAGCCGCCGCAGCCGACTAATAGTATAACAGGAGATAGCTGCGTTGCCTGCCACAAAGATATTTATGACACGTGGCAGGGCGGTGCTCATGGCCAGTCGCTTACCGATCCCGTATTTGCTGAGGCCTGGAATGCCCAGGGCAAGCCAGGCGCCTGCCTGGTATGCCACGCGACCGGTTATGATCCTGCGACCGGTGAATTGAAGGCTGAAGGGGTTGTTTGCACGGCCTGCCATAGCCCGATCCCGACCAATCATCCCACCGATAACATGCCGATTGATGCGTCTCCCAATCTGTGCGGTAGATGCCACAGCGACCCCCGCTTTGTGACCGAAAATTGGAAACTGAGCGCGCATTACCAGCGCAGCATGACGTGCTCGGTGTGTCACGACCCGCACAGCGCCGGGATGAAATCTGTTGCAGGCGCGATTAATACCCGCGCGGATGCTTCGGATCTATGCGCGAACTGCCACAAAGGTGTGATGCAGAACTTCCCGACATCCAAACACGCCGAAGCGGGTGTGACCTGCGTCAACTGTCACCTCGGTTTCAACGTGGGAACCACGGATATCACAGACTTTGTTTCTGCTCACAAGGCTCCTGACCACAGTTTCGTGCCCACATTGGCTACCTGCAACAAATGTCATGCCAACCAGATGCACGCTCCGGGCGAATCGGTCGCTGCGGCCGCAATCGCCATCGAAGAGAGCGGCGGGACGCCTACGCCTCTGCCCACGCCTGTAGCAACACCTATCCCACTCGTGACCAGCCAACCAGCTCCGGTCAGCCCGGCCGGGTTTGCTGGCCTGGCCGGCCTGCTTGGGCTGGCGGTCGGCATGGTGCTCTCCCCCTGGCTGGAAAGGTTATATCGCCGCATGAATACAGGCCGTATGAACACAACTGGGAGGAAGAAATGAGCAATCCAAAGGTTGATCGGCGCGATTTCCTGAAGATCACGGCAATTGGCGTCACGGCGCTGGCCGGCGCGCAGGTGATCCGCCGTGCGGAAGCCTCCGAACCGACCCCATCCGGCGGGCGGCAATGGGCAATGGTCGTTGACCAATCCCTGTGCAATGGCTGCGGGTATTGCGTCATGGCCTGCCGCGCCCATAATGATGTTTCGCCAGAGATCACCTGGAATCCCGTGCTCGAGGCGGGCCAGGTGGGCAACAAGAA
>MNXK01000193.1 GCA_001872165.1 Anaerolineae bacterium CG2_30_58_95 | reverse complement strand
CGCGTCAATGGACGTATTGGCCGGAAGATCGGCTTCCAACAACACTTGCAGGCCTCCTTGCAAGTCAAGCCCGAGGCGGGTGGTGACGTTGCGGTCAACGATCGTTTTACTGTTGATCGGATTGGTGATGGTGATGCGCTGGCTGGAATCCACCCAAATGGCCAGGGCAGTCAACAACAAGATCAAGCCTAACATCAAATAGGGGCGACGAGTCATAAATTGCTTCTCCAGTCATAAAAATGCCAGCCTTCGGCTGGCGGCGGGGGTGATTATACTCCGATTGAAATGGGGTGGGTAGGGCAGGATTGTGCGCGGTTATGGCTTTCTCGAAGTTGGGAAAAATCGAAAACATGTCACTCCTTCGCTGCACTCACCTGTGCCTGCGGCACTGGCGCAGGCAGGGCAGGCTCTGAGGACGCGTTCTTGGCGTCCGAAGGGTCTCCTGCATCGTTGTGGGGATGCTTCGGGCACACCTTCCCTGCCGTCTCGCACCGGCGTGCCGCCGTTGTTCGCGGCACGAACGGTGGCGGGCGGTGCCAGGGAAGAACGCCCTCAGCATGACAGTGTCCAAGAAAACCCATTACTTGTTGCCGGACCTCCTCGATATTCAATTCGTCTGTATCTAAATAGAAATCAGCATGTTGTCGGGCGTGACTCAACCGCCGCTGCTGCTCGGCGTATTCGGCTTCTGTCCAGTCTAATTTCCGCCGCTGGCAGGTGACCTGATATGAGGCATCCAGGAAAATCAGGATGTCCGGGTGGGTGATGCGCTGCCACATCGAGGGGACATACGAATGTTCCTGGACGATGGCGCGGGCGCGATAGCCGTGCCGTTTCAGCCCTTCCGTCAGCGTGGATTTTCCAGCCCCGCACGGTCCCACCACGCCAATGACCGTTTCTGCATTACCCCCCATTGATCGGCAGCCGGACGGTCATGCGGCGCACGTCATCGCCCCGGCGTTTCAGCACCCTGAGCACTACCACGCTCATATCGTCGGAGGGTCGTCCATCGTCTAAATGGATAGCCTCGTTGAGCAGCGCGTCGGAGATCCCTTGCGAGGAGGGGTCCTGGTCTTCCAGCATCGCTTGTAAAGAGGTGGAAACGTCCATCGGCTGGCCGCGCCGCTCGCCGGCGTTCATCAGCCCATCGGTGAAGATGACGATGGTCAGCCCGGCCTCGACGGGGATCTCGGTGATGGCCGGCCGGACGTTGCGCGATACGCCGATGGGCGCGGATTCCGAACCGAGACAATCAATCTGCTCGCCGCGCGAGAGGAAAATGGGCGCCGGGTTGTTGCGGGTGATGACGACGGTACTGGTCTGCAGGTCCACCGAGACGATGTTCAGCGTGGAGATGACTTTGCCCTTCTTCTCGGTGTAGAGCGAATCGGATGCCGCCCGCGCCGCCGCCCCATCACGCACGCCCTCGGCCAGCAGCCCAATGACCTTGCGCACGACCAGCATCGAGACAGCCTTCGCGCCCTGCCCGGAGGTCTGCCCGTCTGCCAGCACGACCGAGAGTCCGCCGTTGGGCCGCTCGACAACCTCGAGCGTGTCGCCGCTTTCGGACACGGCATATTTGTTGACCTTGGCAACCGCGATCTGGACTTCCATGCCTCCATTGTACAACAAAAAGCCGTAGGGCGGGATTCCAATCCCGCCGGGAAATGGCAGGTAAGATACCCACCTACCTTTTTGCCAGGATAAAAAGCAACGTGCTGGACTTGAGCCGTACCGTCTCTTTGCGGACCTCGAACCCGGCGCGCGCGAATAGGCTTTTCAGCTCCGGGCTGAGTTCCCCGGGCTTGCCCGGCGCCTCGCCTGTGATGCGGAATAACCAGGCTGCCAGCCGTTCGAGCGGACGCTTGCCGGTGATCCACGCGATCGGCAAAATGACCAGCCGGCCGCCCGGCAGGAGCACCCGCTGGATCTCTGTCAGCGTGCGCGGTTCGAAGATGTATTCGCTGGGGAAAGTGATTGCTACGCACTGGAAAGCGCTTTGCGTGAACGGCAGACTCTGCGCGTGGCCGCGTGATAAATTGACATCCATCCCTTTCTTGCGCAGACGGCGCGCGGCTTGGCGGCTCATCTGGCAGCTTTCATCCAGGCCGAAAACCTGGAAGCCGTGTTCGTGCAGGGCCAGTTGTAAAATTCCTGGCCCGTGACCGAGTTCCAGCACGCGCTGACCTTCGATGTAAGGCAGGCTGGAACGCACCCACTCGTTCCAATGGCCGAGCGAAATCACCGCCGCAACCAAGTCATACGTCCAGGCAAACTGGTGGTAGAGGAGATAAAAGATGGGGCGGAGGATGAATTGTAAGAACCGCGTTGCTATGGTCATTTGTTCTTGGATTTTACGGAAATCGGTTTTGTAGCCGACTTCAGTCGGCTTTCAGATGTTTAGCCAGGGGATTATATCCCCTGGCGTTGGGCGATATCTCGCAACAAACAAAACAAGGGTTCGACCAGCCTCATGTTCAGGATGGTCAAACCCTTGCCTCCACTTGCGTAGGCACAAGTGTGTGCGCTGTTTCGAGTTCTACGGAGCGGTTTCGACTGTGCCGCGCTTGCGCGAGACGGCCTTCTTGGTAGCCTCGATCACTTCGCCGCCGCGCGTTTTGACCTCTTGCGCCAGTTTCTCGTAGTTCGCGCCTGCCTCAGCCGCGGCTGCTTCCGCGCGGGCCAGCGCCTCTTCGGCGCTTTGAGAGGCCTTGTCACGCAACTCTATGCTTTTCTCTTTGAGCAGCGTACGCGTCTCTTCGCCAGATTGCGGGGCAAGAAGTAAGGCCGCCACTGCGCCGGTCAAGCCGCCGACGACAAACCCGATCAGGAACGCTCCAAAATCATCACGGTCAGACATTTTATCTCTCTCCTTTCATGAAATTATGACAGGTTGGGTTATTTCCCTTTGACGCCGAATAATTGAAAGAGACGCCGCAGACCGGCCAGGTAGCTGTTCAGCTTGATGACCGGCTCCACTAAATTCTCGCTCAAGAAGGTCGTTGTGCCGCGCAGCGTATTCACGGTCTCGTTGGTCGCATCCAAGATGGGTTTGACCTCGTTCTGCAACAGATTGATCAGGCTGGCAACCTGGATGACCAGGATGACCAATGCCGCGCCGATGACCAGCGACTCGAATGCCATGAAGATGATGAAGATGTCGCGGATTTTGGCGGTCTGTTCACCGGATTGCAGCAGCCCGAAGACGGCCAGTACGACCAGCGCCAGAAAAACCAACCCGCCGAGGACGATCCACAGAATCATCAAGCGCTGGCGGCGCAGGGTCGCTGAGGAAGCAGCGGCTTCTTCGGGGTTCACCGCGTCCGGATTGTATTCGGCCATATGCCGTCATTATAGCATAATTTTCTTAGCCCAACCTCTTGACTTTTACCGTAAAGTTTGCTATGCTCTATCTACCGACCGGTCGGTAGGTTATTGTGACCAGAGATCAGATCCTCGAAGCTGCTGCTCAAATCTTTCGCCAGAAGGGCTTTCATGCCGCCTCGATGCAGGATATTGCCGAGGCAGTCAATCTCCAGAAGGCCAGCCTCTATCATCACGTTTCCAGCAAGCAGGATATCTTACTGGCTTTGCTCGACCAGGCGCTCGACTTGCTCACCGAGCGCCTGATGACGGTCTTGAAGCAAGACCTGCCTGCTGACGAAAAATTGCGCGCCGCCGTGCGCTGTTACTTGGAGGCTCTGGCGGAGCGTAGTGACCTGGCTTCGGTCATGATCCTCGAGTATCGTTCCCTGGATCCGGAATCCCTTGCCCGGCATGTTCCCCGCCGCGACCGCTTCGAGCGGTTGTGGCGGGATTTGGTTAAGGAGGGGTTCGATTCCGGTGAATTCTGCGCCACCGATCCGGCCATGACTGCCCGTTCGCTGCTGGGCGTGATGAATTGGACGATTACCTGGTACCGTCCGAATGGGCCATTGACCATTCAACAGATTGCCGATCAGATCGCCTCGCTCTTCCTGACCGGCCTGCTCTGTCGTTCTCGAGATAATTAGCATGGCATTCCCGCCCACTTTTCAGTACTTTATCACCTATCGAACCATTCGGCCAGTTCAGAGATTCTCGTACAGGAGGTGAAGCATGTATTCGTTTGAACCATCAGAAGAGCAAAAAATGTTGATGGACGCCGTCAACCGCTACGCGACCAGCGACCTGCGTCCGGCGGCGCACGACGCCGAGGAGAATAAGGAACTTCCGCCCAAGTTGATCAGCAAAGGCTGGGAACTGGGCGTCCTGCAGGCGTCCATTCCCGAAGCCTATGGCGGCTTCGGCGAACGGTCAGCCGTGACCGGCGTACTGGCGG
>MNXK01000228.1 GCA_001872165.1 Anaerolineae bacterium CG2_30_58_95 | reverse complement strand
ACTCGACGACCTGCGTCTCGCCGCGGACCTGGGATTCGTCGGCAAGGACCCGCGCGGGGCTATCGCCTTCAAATTCCCGGCGCGCGAGGTGACGACCCAATTGCAGGAGATCCGCGTCAACGTCGGGCGGACGGGCGTGCTGACACCCTACGCGGTGCTGGAGCCGGTCGAGATCGGCGGGGTGATCGTCGAACGCGCCACGCTGCACAACTTCGATTACATCGCCGAGAAGGACATCCGTCCCAGCGACCGGGTGCTGGTTAAGCGCGCCGGGGAAGTCATCCCCTACGTTATCGGCCCCGTGACCGAGGTCCGGAGCGGCGCGGAGCAGCCATACCAGCCGCCGACAAATTGTCCCGCCTGCGGGCAGCCAGTCGAGCATTTCGAGGGCGAGGTGGCCTGGTACTGCGTCAACGCGGCCTGCCCGGCGCAACTCGTCCGCAACGTGGAGCATTTCGTCTCGAAAGGCGCGATGGACATCACCGGGTTGGGCATCAAGATTGTCGAAAAACTCATCGAGACCGGCGCGGTCAAAGATGTGGCTGATATTTATGCGCTAAAGCGGGAAGATATTCTCGAAGCCGTCACCAAGAAAGACAGGAAGACCAAGTCAGAACCGCCTGGCAAGATCGCGGACAACCTGCTGGCTGCCATAGAAACTTCCAAAGGACAACCCCTGAACCGTCTCATCACCGCGCTCGGCATGCGCGGCGTGGGTGAAGTTGTCGCTGGCGATCTAGCGCGCCATTTCCCCTCCCTTGATCTGCTTGCCCGCGCCTCCGCTGAGGATTTGCAGATGATCGAAGGCATTGGCCCCAACATTGCCGAAGCCATCGTGGACTGGTTCACGCGGCCGCGTAACCAGGCCGTGCTGGAGAAACTGAAAGCCGCGGGAGTATGGCCGGTCAATCGGCCATCAGCCATCAGCCATCAGCCATCCGGCTCACTGGCCGGGATGACTTTCGTCGTGACCGGCACGCTGGCCGGGTTCAGCCGCGAGGGTGTCAAAGAATTCATCGAATCCCACGGCGGCAAAGTGACGGATAGCGTCAGCAAGAACACCAGCTATCTCGTGCTAGGTGAAGCGCCGGGGTCGAAATACGAGAAGGCGAAAGTGCTGGAGGTAAAGGTAATTGGGGAGGAAGAATTGAGGCGGATGTGTGTATAATTGAAATATGGCGCACATCTCTTCAGTTCCTGTCGTCCATCTAAAGCCACGCGGCCAGCCGCGTCGCGGTGGCCTGCCGCGCCCAGTAAAGCGCACTCTGGATGATTTTCGGCGCCGCGCACTGGAGTTATTTCCCAATGAAATCAGCCAGATCATTCTCTACGGTTCTTACGCCCGCGGCGAAGCTACGCCCGACTCTGATGTAGACGTGATGGTGATTGGCAAGTGGCATAGCCCGAAATACTATCTCGGCGGGCCGGGCGACTCGCGCTGGCGGAAACTGGTCAACGCGGCGATGGACTCGATGGTCACCGGCGGACCGTTTATTTCGATACTGGTCGTGGGGGAAGACTTGTTCAACAGCGGATTTTCTGTGGCGGAAGAAGCAAAAGACGAAGGAAGGCTGCTATGGACGCTCCCGCGGACATGAAGGATCCGAAAACCTGGCTGGAACTGGCTGAGATCAAACTTGGTCACGCCCGCCAGATTTTTGATATTGGCCTCTTCAATGACGCGGTCTCCCGCGCCTATTACGCCATGTTTTACGCCGCCAAAGCCGCCTTGCTTTCCAAAGGCCTGGATTTACGCAGACACTCGGCTTCCATTGCAAAGTTCCGCGAGTTGTTCGTCGTCACAGGTCAGGTGGAGGCGGAATATTTACATTTTCTCGGTCAGGCGCAATCCGCTCGTGAACGAAGCGATTATGCACCCTTCGCGCCTATCAGCCGCGAGGGGGCAGAGGAAATACTGCACGCGGCAGAGCGTTTCATTGGCAAGGTAAAGAACTTGATTGACCACTGACCCGTGTCCATAAATACAGGAGGCACACCATGAAGAAAATCGTTCTCCTCGCTGCAACTGCCGCCTTCTTCGCTTTACTCGCCTGCCGCCTATCATCCGCACCAGCCAGCGAGATTGACTGCGCCGGCGCGCTCGAGGCGCTTCATCAGGTGCGGGGCGACATGAGCTTTCCAGATAATTTCCAAACCGAAAACCCGGCCAAGCAGGGCGGCGAATTCGACGCCAACACCTACTTCCAGGCGCTCACCCATCTCTCGATGCAGCCGGGCTACGCGCTGGATTACGTCTACCACTTCGACGGGATGGGCGGCTACCCCCTGCTCTACCCCCGGCCGGCAGAACAGGCGCCATTCCGCACCGAGGCCGACTACGCCGCCAGCGGGGACAGCTCGGATTACCTCGACTACGTCCAGATAGACGACACAGCGGAGGGGTATTTCCAGTACGTGGTGCTGAACATCCTCGGCTCCCAGTTCTATCTCTTCTGGCACGCCAACTACAACGATTACCAGATCATGTGCAACCCTTCTGACGTGCGGGACATCGCCGCCAGCCTCGGAGACTTTGGCCGGCCCATGTCACTTCTGTCTCGCCTGCGGACGCTCCTGCTTCGAGACGTGGCGCCCACCGTCCGCACCAGCGAGCAGAGCGTAGAGGTGCAACTGGTTGTTTTCACCAAATGGGGCGGCTTCCTGCGCCTGACGTTCAGCATTGACCGGAATTTCCCGCACAGGATCCTGGATGTCAAAGAGAAAATACTCGTCCCCTACGACTGCGGCGTGATGTTCTGAGCCAGGAATGTTCGGGCTTACTCGCTGACTCGATACCCCACGATCCCTACTCCATAAACGTAGAAAAAGCTGTACAAGTCGTAATAGTTCTCTAAAGCTGCCTCATCACTGGCCTTGAGGTCTTTGACCTCATTGACACAATCCACTCGCAGTGCGTCCACGAACTGACCCTGGTATTGAACGGAAGATGTGCCAGCCACCGTGCAGTTTCTCCTGGTTTCACTTTCAACCCAGCCGCTATCCAGGTCCTTGTGGGTAACGATAGAATATTCCCATTTCGCCCCGATTTTGAACTGCTCGGCTGAAGGGAAAAATACGCCGGAATAAGACAACGTAGACATTACTTGCTTGTCCCCGTCGTACAATTTCCACTCGGTCAAGAGGATACCACCTGAGCTGCACTCATACGTTCTTACGTCAATACCGTTGGTAGAAGCACTGGTCACCGTGGCGATGGCTTTGTTCGCGTCGCCGCGGATGGATGTCGTTTCGGTTATGACAGAGCCATCCACCCCGCTTTGAGTTTTCGTCCCGGCGCGGCGGGGGTAGTATGGGTTGTCGCAGGCGGATTCCGGCTGGTAACTGCCCGCCGCTGGGATGCCGGCCGCGGTCGTCGGGGTTGCTGTCGCCCCTTGAGGCTGGGCGCCGCACCCAACCGTGGTAACGATCAAGATGACGATGGCTGCCGTCGAGAGCAAGATGTACTTGATTTTCATGAACGCAATTTCTCCTTCGAATCATCACTTTAGTCGAGAATCCGCCCTTTTATATCACCGCAAACCAGTACTTGCAAGCCTGATTGACAGAAACCCCTCCCTGGAATAAACTTGTGTATCATGTTTTTAGGAGCAGCCAGCCATGGACTTTCGAAACACCGATGATGCCGTCACCCGACGCATTCGCGCCATGAACGACCGCGTAAATATGCTGCGCGAGAATGACCTGTATTTCTACAACCAACCCATCAGCGAGCTGCGCGGCGGGGCGCGCGTGCTGGTCAACGGGCGCGAGATGGGCATGTTCGCCTCGTACAGTTACCTCGGCCTGATCGGCCACCCGCGCATCAACGCCGCGGCCAAAGCCGCGGTGGACAGGTACGGCACCGGCACGCACGGCGTCCGCACCCTGGCTGGCACGCTCAAACTGCACACCGAGCTGGAAGAAACGATTGCCGAATTCAAGCACGCCGAAGCCGCTATCACCTATACCTCCGGTTACGCCACCAACCTGGCGGTCATCTCCACCCTGATGGGGCGCGGCGACTACGTACTCTCCGACAAGCTCAACCACGCCAGCATCGTGGACGGCTGCCTGATGTCCGGCGCGGAATTCCGCCGCTTCCGCCACAACGAGATGGATGACCTGGAACACCGTCTCCAGCAGGTGCCGAACGGCGTCGCGAAACTGGTCGTCGCGGACGCGATCTTCAGCATGGACGGCGACGTGATTGACTTTCCGCGCATGGTCGAACTGTGCAGGAAGTACAACGCCTGGCTGATGATGGACGAAGCGCACTCGGTCGGTGTGCTCGGCAAGACCGGGCGCGGCATCGAGGAGCACTTCGGTTTGTGGGATAGCATTGACATCAAGATGGGCACGCTCTCCAAGACCATCCCGTCGGTGGGCGGCTACGTGGCCGGCAAAAAAGAACTCGTCCAATACCTGCGGCATGCCAGCCGGGCGTACATCTTCTCCGCCGCGCTGCCCCCGGCGCAGGCCGCCGCCGCCAACGAGGCCTTCAAGGTCATCCTGGACGAACCCTGGCGCATCGAAAAGGTCAACGCCAACGCCGACCAATTCATCCAAGGCTTGAAGAAGCGCGGTTTCGACACCTTGCTGACCACCACCGCCATCGTGCCGGTGCTGTGCGGCTCGGACGAGCGCGCCTTCGCCATCACCCGCGAGTGCCAGCACCATGACCTGTTCGTCCTGCCGGTGGTCTCGCCGGCCGTGCCGGAGGGACTGGCGCGCCTGCGCGCCACCGTCACCGCGGCGCACGAGCCGCAGGAGATCGAGTACGCTATGGACGTGATGGAGAAGGCCGGCAAGGAAATCGGCATCCTATAGATGCCTGCTCTTACCCTCAAACCCGGACGCGAAAAATCACTCCTGCGCCGCCATCCGTGGATCTTCTCCGGCGCGGTGGATCGTGTGGATGGAAATCCCGATTCGGGCGGGACCGTGGACCTGCTCTCCTCGAAAGGCATTTTTCTGGCCCGCGCCGCCTACTCGCCCCAATCGCAGATCCGCGCCCGCGTTTGGACGTTTGACCCCAACGAAAATGTGGATAGGGAGTATTTCCGACGCCGCCTTTCTGCCGCCATTGACCGAAGGCAATGTTCAGTTTTCAATGTTCAGTCTTCAGCAACTGGCGCTTCATCCCTTCGACTTCGCTCAAGGCAAGCCTTCAGCCTTCAGCTCTCATCCTTACGCTTGCTTCATGCCGAATCCGACAGCCTGCCCGGCCTGATCGTGGATCGCTACGCCGGTACGCTCGTTGTCCAATTCCTGGCAACTGGCGCAGAATTCTGGCGCGAAACCATCGCCGATCTGCTCCTCGAACTCACCGGCCTGAAAGACATCTACGAGCGCTCCGACGCGGACGTGCGCGAATTGGAAGGTCTCGCCCCGCGCAGCGGGCCACTACGAGGCGATCCGCCCGAACGCACAACCATTACGGAATACGCATTACGCTTTACGGTTGACCTTGCTCATGGCCATAAGACGGGTTTCTACCTCGACCAGCGCGAAAACCGCCTGAGGGTGCGCCAACTTGCGGCGGGACGGGATGTACTGGATTGTTTTTGCTACACGGGGGGATTCACAGTTAATGCCCTGGCGGGCGGAGCGAAATCGGTTTTATCCGTGGATTCTTCTGCCGAGGCCTTGAAGCTGTGCTGCGAAAACGTGGCGCTCAACGACCTCCCCGTCACCCGTC
>MNXK01000112.1 GCA_001872165.1 Anaerolineae bacterium CG2_30_58_95 | reverse complement strand
CCCATGTTCATCACCCTCGAAGGTCCCGAAGGCTCCGGCAAGACCTCGCACATGAAACCCCTGGCCGAATGGCTGGCGGGACAGGGCTACCGCGTCCACACGGCGCGCGAGCCGGGCGGCACGTCCATCAGCGAGCAGATCCGCGCCGTCATCCACGACTTGAAGAATACCGAGATGCACCCGCGCGCCGAGACGCTGCTCTACCAGGCGGCACGGGCGCAGATCGTGGAGCAGGTCATCCGCCCGAAACTGGCCGAGGGCTACATTGTGCTTTGCGACCGTTATGCCGATTCCACCATCGCTTACCAGGGTTACGGCCACCAACAAAACCTGGAGGAGGTGCGTGCCCTCATCCGCTACGCCACGGGTGGGCTTGTCCCCGATTTGACGATTTTGCTGGATGTGGACGTGGAAGTGGGACTAAAGCGAAAAACAAAAAACGCGGAA
This sequence comes from Anaerolineae bacterium CG2_30_58_95, assembly GCA_001872165.1. Taxonomy (GTDB): domain Bacteria; phylum Chloroflexota; class Anaerolineae; order Anaerolineales; family Villigracilaceae; genus CG2-30-58-95. The sequence continues at coordinate 5,324 of MNXK01000112.1, read as the reverse complement.
TGGAACCGGCTGGATGCCTATGATTTGGAATTCCATCAGCGCGTGCGGGCGGGGTATTTGGAAATGGCGAAGCAGGAGCCGGGAAGGTGGGTGGTGGTGGACGCGGGGCGGAAGTGGGAGGTAGTGCAAGAACGATTAAGGGTAGTGATCCTGGAAAAATTACAAAACGTGTGAGCCTCGCTGCTTGTGCGTTTTTATTTTCTTGCTGTAGCACGAATTCCGTGTTATCATATATCCATGATACAGTCCTTCGGAAATGCTGGCACGGAAGACATTTTCAACGGCGTCAACAGCACTGCCGCGCGAAGGACTTGTCCCGAAAATCTGTGGAGAATCGCGGCCCGCAAACTTGATCAGGTTGATTCGGTCACATCCCTACAAGAGTTACGCATCCCGCCCGGCAACCGGCTCGAAGCCTTGTCTGGCGACCGCAAAGGCCAACATAGCATCCGCATCAATGACCAGTTCCGCATCTGTTTTGTGTGGACTGAGCAAGGCCCCGACCAGGTAGAAATTGTGGATTACCACTAGGAGTAAAAATATGATTCGCGTCCCCACCTCTCGCGCCCCCACTCACCCCGGCGAAATGCTGCTGGAAGAGTTTCTCGTACCGATGGGCATCACCCAGCGCGAACTGGCGGCTGCCATCCACGTGCCTTATCAGCGCGTCAACGATCTGGTCAATGGACGGCGGGGCGTCACGACCAGTACCGCATTACGCCTGGCAAAATACTTCGGTACCTCACCTGATTTTTGGATGAACCTGCAACTGCGCTGGGATTTGTATTTCGCGCAACAGGGCGAGTCGCCCATCCTGGGAACGATTCAACCACGCGTGCCCGCCACATCAACAGCAGCGTAGAAGGATAAAACGCGTGAGTCTCGCCGCCCACGCGTTTTTCTTTCACTGGTTACTGATTACGGCTAACTGTTTCCTGTCCACCGGCAACGGCCCCAAAAAAAATACATTTCTCCCATCCCCCTATCTTCGATTGATCCCACAAACTTTGCGACAAGGAGATTCTTATGCTCGAAATGGAAACCGAACTCACCGCACTCAAAACCCGCTTGATCGAGATCTCGGACCTGAATAATGCTGCCGCTGTGTTAGGCTGGGATCAAGCCACCTACATGCCGTCCGGCGGCGCGGAAGCGCGCGGCCGCCAGATGGCCACGCTGGCAAAGCTCGCGCAGGAAAAATTCATTGACCTGGCGGTCGGCAAGCTGCTGGACGACCTGCAACCCTACGAGGAAAGCCTGCCCTACGATTCAGACGACGCCAGCCTGATCCGGGTGACGCGCCGCGATTACGAACGCGCCATCAAGATCCCGCCTGAGTTCGTCGGGCGTTTTTCTGCCCACAGTTCCGAGTCCTACCAGGCCTGGACCGAAGCGCGTCCGGCGAACGATTTCGCCCGCCTCCGCCCGCTGCTCGAAAAGACGCTCGACTTGAGCCGAGAAATGGCGAACTTCTTCCCCGGTTACGAGCACATCGCCGACCCGTTGATTGACTTCGCCGATTACGGCATGAAAGCCGCCTCGGTGCGCGCCCTGTTCGCCGAGCTGCGCGAGAAGACGGTTCCCATCGTCCAGGCCATCACCGCGCAGGCCCCAGCGGATGATTCCTGCCTGAAGAGGAACTATCCCGAAGCGGGGCAATTTGCTTTTTCCGAGTTGACAATCAAGCGCTTAGGCTATGATTACACCCGTGGCCGTATGGACAAGACCCACCACCCTTTCACCACCGGATTCTCCATCGGTGACGTACGCATTACGACCCGCGTCCAAGAAAATTGGCTGGGGGATTGCCTGTTCAGCGCCATTCACGAGGCCGGTCACGCCATGTACGAACAGGGCGTAGATAAGGCTTACGAGGGAACGCCGCTGGCTGGCGGCGCCTCGGCCGGCGTCCACGAGTCGCAATCCCGCCTGTGGGAGAACGTGGTCGGGCGCAGTCGCGGCTTTTGGGAGTATTTCTATCCTGAGTTGCAAAAGACTTTTCCCGAACAGCTCGAGGATGTCTCCCTGGAGACCTTCCACCGCGCCGTCAACAAGGTCGAGCGTTCGCTCATCCGCACGGATGCCGACGAGGTGACCTACAACCTGCACGTCATGCTGCGCTTCGACTTCGAGCTGGAAATGTTGGAGGGCAAGCTGGCCGTCAAGGACCTTCCCGAAGCCTGGCACGAACACTTCCAGGCCGATTTCGGCCTCCGCGCCCCGGATGACCGCGACGGCGTCCTGCAAGATGTGCATTGGTTTGCAGGCCTCATCGGCGGCGTGTTCCAGGGCTACACGTTGGGCAATGTCCTGGGCGCGCAGTTCTACGCCGCGGCGCTCGAAGCGCACCCTGAGATCCCGGACGATATGCGGCAGGGTAAATTCGATACCCTGCATCGCTGGTTGATCGAGAATATCTACAGGCACGGGCGCAAGTACACGGCGGAGGAGTTGGTTCAGCGCGTCACCGGCGGCCCGATCTCGATTGCGCCGTACATCCAATACTTGCACAGCAAGTACGGTGAGCTGTATAAAATATAGTCTCATTAGGATTTGCTGTGATGCAGCAGCAAATGTGGGACAAATTGCCAATTTGTCCTACGCCTACCAGCATATGCGGTGATCTATCACGGCGATTCCCAGAGAACCAAAATATAAGTGACGAGTAATGCGTGATAAGTAACGAGTGATGGTTGAAAAGTGCATCGTTCGACTGGCTACAATTACCCACCTCGAATGGAACAACGCCATGACTCTGACCATCCTTCCCGTCCAGACCGAGGCCGATAAGCGCGCTTTCTACAAGTTCGCCTTCCGCGTCTACCGCGACGACCCAAACTGGGTACCGCACCTCTGGCCGCAGCGCAAGGAATATCTCGACCACAAGGCAGCCTTCTTCACTTACGGCGAGGGCGAGTTCTGGCTGGCGAAGGAAGGCGAGAACGTGGTCGGGACGATCGGCACGGCGGTGGATGCCTCGCGCAACCAGGCCATGGGCTGGAAGGCGGGCATCTTCGGTTTCTTCGAAGTGCTGCCTGAGCGTTACGATGTGGCGAAAGCCATGTGGGATCACGCCTGTGAGTGGACGCGCTGGCGCGGCCTGACCGAACTACAGGGGCCGTATAGCTTCGCACCCAACGGCGATCCGGGGTTTCTGGTGGAAGGCTGCCAGTACATGCCGTCCATCATGATGGGGCACAATCCGCCGTATTACCCGGAGTACGCCGTCCGCTATGGTTTCGAGAAACTCTTCGAGGACCTGGCTTACCGCTATGACCTGGCGACCATCAACTTCGACGTGAACAACGGGCCGCAGATCATTCACAAAATTGCCCAACGCGCCCTGGAACGGCACGGCAAGACTGTCATCCGCACGCCGAAGATGAAGGATTGGGACATCGAGGTGGATAAGCTCCACGCGGTTTACAACAAGTCGCTGGCGGTGCTGCCGGAGTATTCGCCCATCGAGCTGGCCGAGTTCCGGGCGCAGGCAGCAGGATTGAGGTCCGTGATTGACCCGGAGCTGGTTTTCATCGCCGAAGTGGACGGGAAGACGGTCGGCTTTGGGTTGGGGCTGCCCAATATCACCGAGGCGTTAAAGTACGCCAACGGCCTGCAGCAGCCGTGGGATTACGTCCGTTTTGCGCTGGCCCGCCGAAGGGTGCGCAGCGCCTCGTTCAAAATTCTGGCAATTGACCCGCAGTATTGGGGCTACGGGTTGGAAGTGGTCATGTTTCTCGAGATGGGCAAGGCGCTCATCCGCAAGGGCTATACCTGGGTGGACGCCTCGCTGACCAACGAGTTCAACCCACAGACCAACAAACTGGCGACGCGGCTGGGGGCATATGTGTACCGGAGATACCGGGAGTACCGGTTGAGGTTGTAGGGGATTTAGGCTGGAAACAAAAGAAGGATGACAAAATCAGCCAAACCCAAGACGTTTGTCATTTGACACCGAGCCGCCAATAAAGTAATTTAAGCACGCAACACAACTTCTATCGAATTCAGGAGAAATAACCTATGGCAATGAAAATCACCGAAGAGTGCATCGCATGTGGGGCGTGTCTGCCGGAGTGCCCGACCGAGTCAATCAGCGAAGGCGACGGCGTCCTTTACGTGATCAACGCCGAAACCTGCGTGGAATGCGTCGGTCACCACGACTCGCCCCAATGCGTCTCCGTTTGCCCGGTAGAGTGCATCGTCAAGGCATGAATTTCGCAGTATAATCTCGACAATCGAATATCCAAACCTTCGGGGCAGGGTGAAATTCCCGATCGGTGGTATAGCCCACGAGCTAAGTGTCATTCTGAGCGACTGTAAGGAGCGAAGAATCTCAGGGTGACCAGCAGCATGACCCGGCGCAATTCCGGGGCCGACGGTTACAGTCCGGATAGAAGAAGGTACGCGCTGACCCAAGCCGGGTCCAGTTTGCTATGCTTGCCCCGAAAACGATTCCGTTTTCGGGGCATTTTCTGGCAGATAGGATCCGCGCCGGCCGTGTTCCCCTTGCCCCGCAGGCCTGCCCTGAACGAAGTGAAGGGTCTTCCCTGTGGGGCAGTTGTTTTTCCCCAGGATGCGCTCCAGCCGCCGTCCCTTCGACAGGCTCAGGGCAAGCCTCGGCGGCGTGGACGCCGCCTGGAGCCTGAAACTATGGACTCGAACCTCCTCCGCAAACCCTCCCACATTCCGCGCCGCCGCAGCTATTGGAGCGTGGTCTTCTCATTGGCCTTCGCCCTGGTTGCCTGGTGGGTCGTCAGCCAGACCTCGGGCTTACCGGCTTTCATCCTGCCCTCGCCGGGCCAGGTCTGGACCCGTTTCCTGCGCGCCCTCGCAGACGGCAGCCTGCTCCTGAACACCGCCGTGACGTTGGAGGAGGTCTTGCTTGGCCTGCTGGCCGGGACGGTCTTTGCCAGCGCGCTGGGATACTTACTGGCCAAGTCGCGGCTCTTCGAGCGCCTCCTGTCCCCCTATTTGGTCGCCACGCAGGCCATCCCCATCGTCGCCATTGCGCCGCTGATGGTCATCTGGTTCGGGCCGGGCATGTTCTCCAAGGTGCTGATCTGCGCGCTGATCGTCTTCTTCCCGGTGCTGGTCAATACGGTGGTCGGCGTGCGGGCCGTGCCGAGATCCCTGCACGACCTGATAGGCTCGCTGCGCGCCACGCGCTGGCAGACCCTGCGCCATCTGGAACTTCCCGCCGCGCTGCCTATCCTGCTGGGCGGATTGCGCATTGGCGCCACGCTCTCGGTCATCGGGGCGGTGGTGGGCGAGCTGGTCGGCGCGAACCATGGCCTGGGCTTCCTGGTCAACGTCGGGCGCGGCCA
>MNXK01000211.1 GCA_001872165.1 Anaerolineae bacterium CG2_30_58_95 | reverse complement strand
TCTTCCACCAGCCGCTGCTTACCCTCCGTGAGCAAATCGGGATTGATGTCGGTCAGGAGGAGTGGGGTGGAGAGGTTCTGTCCGCCCTGCCCGGCGACCAGGTCGGGGAAGATTTTTTGGATGGCAGAGATGACCTCCGGCTGGAGGCTGACAACCCAGCCCGGGCGCAGATCCTCGGATGGCAGGGACTCGCTGATGATCAGGATGTCTTTTTGGTAGAGAGAATCCAGCAAATCGGGGGTGGCGATCTCAGGATAAACGAACGCCACCTCGACCATATAGCGCGCCAGGCCGTCAGCGTAAGCCGGGTATTGGCCTTCGGGGGCGTCGGCGGGTATCTCGATATGCAAGGGGTAACCGTAGAACGGCGCAAAGGCAGGATTGCACAGGCCGCAGTAAAAATGCACGCCGTTGATGAAGGCCGCCTCGGCAGCTAAGGCGCTGGGATTGTCTTCCTGCGTGAGAATGCCGACGCGATAATCGGGCGAAAGCATGGCGGCAATATAACCGGCCAGGAAGGCTTGCTGATCCACAGGCTTGCCGGAGGCGCCAATCAGGGACAGGTTCGCCGTGGCGGTCAGGCCGGGGATGCCGACGCCCAGGAACTGCACCTGGGGCGCGGCGGCCGCCAGTCCGGCCAGACCCGGATCGGGCGGCAGGGCAATGACCACCTTCAGACCCGCTTCCGTGCTGACGTCGCCAACTGTCAGCGCATTGCGCACCTGGAAGCGCATCCCAGCCTGCTGCGCCAGGTCATATACGGTGGTTTGATACAAGCCGGATTGGTCGGAGGGCATGTCTGCCGGGATGAGCAGGATGGCCAATGGGCTGACCACCGTGGATTCTGTGGTTGGGATGGGGGTAGGCGGCGGAGCCGTCGGCGCGGCCGGCGTCGGCGTCGACGTTGGCCGGCCAGAGATGGTGCAGGCCGTAAGCAGGACGAGTAATAAGATGGAAGCAAAGCGGATTCGCACAGCAAGTCTCCGGTGAAGGTTTCCAGTATTTTACCTGAAAAACCCTGACAAGTGGATGACGGAGTCCAACGTCTCCGACGTTGGAAAACGGGGGGATGACGGAGGGTGGGCAACGGAGTAAAAATCCATCATCGGATGGTGCTGCTAAACACAGAGACGCCCTCATCGGGCGTCTCTACAAGGAGGAGAACCATGAAATGTTTGGTTGGCGTTATTTCGCTGCGACTTTGATCGTCTTCGGGCGAGCGGATTCAGCCTTGGGCAGGCGCAGGGTCAGCACGCCGTCGGTGATCTTGGCCTCGGCTTTTTCGGCGTCCACGGGCGCGGGCAGGCGCAGGCTGCGGCTGAAGGAGCCGTGCGGCAGTTCGCGCATCAGGTACTCGTTCTCGTCTTGCGCGAATTCGCCTTCGATGGTGACCACGTCGTCGAGGATCTGGATGTTGAGGTCGCTGGCCTTCAGACCGGGCACGAGCGCGCTCAGGACGAACGCCTCGTCCTCGTCGCGGACATCCACAGCCAGGGTGAAATCTCCTTCGGCCTCACAATAAGCCTGCCTGGCCCAGCGGCGGGCCATGCGATACGGGTAATTTGCGTTAGAGGAATCCAAAAGGTGTATATAATGGTAGCCGGTAGGCTACCACAATGCAAAAACGCCTGATTTACGTGGTTTTTGTGGCTGGCGCGCTGCTGGGCGGCGGGTATTACCTTTACCGAACGCTGCGGCCTTCGCTGGGACGCTCGGTGCGCGTGGTTGAGTGGATCCGGAATCCGCAGGCGCACCCGGACTGGGCGGTGCGGGCCGGGACCCGTTGCGGAGCGGACACCCCGTTCATTCTCCCCACTGACGGCTTCATCGGCTACCTGTGGGACGACTCGTTCCGCGTTGGACACCGGCATCAGGGCATTGACATCTTCGGCGGGTCGGACGTAGGCCTGACGCCGATCGTCGCGGCCTATCCCGGATACCTGACCCGTCTGCCGGATTGGAAGTCATCGGTCATCGTGCGCGTTCCCGAAGACCCGTTACAGCCGGGGCGCCACCGTTCGTGCCGCGAGCGGCGGCACGCCGGTGCGAGACGGCAGATCTGGCTTTATTACACCCACATGGCCGGCCCGGCCGGCAATTCGTTCATCTCGCCGGATTTCCCGCCTGGCACCTATGAAAAGCATGTCGAGGCCGGGACGCGGCTTGGCTACCAGGGCGATTATTCCGGCGACCCGAATAATCCGGTTGGCGTGCATCTGCATTTTTCGATCGTGCTGGATGATGGGCAGGGCAATTTTCGCAACGAGCTGGAAATCCGCAATACGCTGGATCCGTCGCCATATTTGGGGCTGACGTTGAATGCGCGCCAGAGCGATAGGCAGTTGGTGGTGTGCGGGAAATGATGGAAAACGTGATACGTGAAACGTGATGCGTGATACGTGAAACGTGATACGTGATACGTGAAACGTAAGGAGATGGGATGGGTGATTTCACGGACAAGGTTGTTCTAGTCACCGGCGCGGGGAAGGGCACGGGGCGCGCCATCGCCGAAGCCTTCGCGGCGCGCGGGGCAATCGTGGCCGCCAACGACGTCACGCCGATCAATCTAGATGAAACCGTTGCCAGAATCACGGCCTCCGGCGGATGTGTCAAGGCCTACGTGGAAGATATCGCCAAGAAGATGCCGGTGCAGGCGCTGGTCAACGAGGTGCTGGATGACTGGGGCCGGATTGATATCTTGGTCAATTGCGCCGAGGTCGAGCCGCGCTTCCCGCTGCTCGATATGGACGATTGGGACTGGCAGCGCACCCTGGACGTCAACCTGACCGGGACCTTCTTGCTGATGCAGTCCGCGGGGCGGGTCATGCGTGCCCAGGGCGGCGGGGTGATGGTCAACCTTGGGGCGCGGGCCAAGTCTCGAGAGAACCGGGGGGCGTATTTCGTCAGCAAGGCCGGGCTGGTCGCTTTGACGGAACAGGCGGCGGGTGAATTTGCTGCGTATCATATCCGCGTACATTTGGTCGCGCCAGAAGAGACGGGAGAGGCGGCCGAAAAGATCATTTCATTGTTCGGGGCGGGATCGTCCCGCCCGTAGGAGGTAAAATGGAGATGTTGCTGGAGTACCGTCAGCGTTTTCTGGAAAGACTATCCGCCGCGCCGGATGAACTGCGCGCCGCGCTGGCGGGGGTCCGCGATGCGCGCGCTCCGCTGGAAGAGGGCGGCTGGAACTCGCACCAGGTCGCCGTTCACATGCGCGATGTGAATGCCCAGGTCTACCCGCCGCGCCTGTACCGCATCCTGAACGAAGAGAATCCTACCTTCGAGAACTTCGATGGGGAGGCGTGGATGGCGGCGCATTACGACCCAAATGAGCCACTGGAGGCAATCCTGGCGGAGTTTGCCCGTCAGTGTGCCGAGATCGCCGGCCGGCTGCGGGGTCTATCCGCCGAGGCCTGGAATCGTCCCGGCACGCATCCATCCTATGGGACGCATCCCCTGCAATGGTGGGCCGAGCGGATGCTGGCGCACATCGAGGAACATTTGACACAATTGCGAAGACCCTGAATGCCTAGCCGAAAAACTTCTGGAACGCGGACTTTAGTCCGCAATGCAGGGCAGACTGAAGTCTGCATTCCGTTATAGAGTCTCTGGAACGCGAACTTTAGTCCGCAATGCAAGGCAGACTGAAGTCTGCATTCCGTTATAGAGTCTATATTCGTTTTATAAGGAGGAACCATGTCTTACACAACCATTTTGACCGAAACCCGCGGACGCGTCGGCCTGATCACGCTCAACCGCCCGCAGGCGATGAACGCCCTGAATCGAACACTGTTGAGCGAGTTGGTGTCGGCGCTCACGGCTTTCGACTCCGACGAGGCCGTCGGCGCGATGGTCATCACCGGCAGCGAGCGCACCTTCGCCGCCGGCGCGGACATCAAAGAGATGGCCGAAGCCAGCGCGGTCGAGATGTTGACCGGCAGCTTCGTCGAGCTATTCGATGGCATCCGCAAGGTGAGGAAGCCGGTCATCGCGGCGGTCTCCGGCTTTGCCCTGGGCGGCGGCTGCGAGCTGGCCATGTCCTGCGACATGATCGTCGCCTCCGAGACGGCCA
>MNXK01000101.1 GCA_001872165.1 Anaerolineae bacterium CG2_30_58_95 | reverse complement strand
CGAGGTAGACCAGGTCAATGCTCTCGTCCGGCACGTGCTCGCGCAGGATGGGCAGGTTGTCGCCGTAGAAGAGAGTGTTTTGGGTGATAGGCTTGGGCATGGGGTATCCCCTGAGATGGATTGAAAATGGAAAAATCACCAGACCACTTCGACCAATCCTGAATCGGTGATTCCCCCGTCCGCCGTGATCAAAGCGGAGCCCTGGTGCAAGGCTTCGGCTGTAATCAAACGGTCATGAATATCGGGGAGGATGGTTAAATGTTGGATCGCTATGGCGGTATCCGGCATTAGTGGAGCAAACTGGAAACCGGAGATAGCCCGCAATTCCGAGAGAATTCCATGAAATTGGATCGTGCGATGCTTCTCAGCGAGCATGACCATTTCGGCAACTACAATCGCCGGAATCACCACTTGAGCATTTCCGGCGGCAGTTTCGTCAAAAGCAACACGCGCTTTGGACCCGAGCCGGGGAGAGCCTACCAGATACCAGATCAGCGCGTGGGTATCAGTAACGAATTGAGGCATGTCACTCCGCCTCTTTCAGCAAGCGCGCCTGTTTCCTCAAACTTTGGTCCCAAAGGCCCTTGGCTTCCAGCATCTCATCGTCCGTGATAGCCTCCAGTTCGGGGAACGCGCCGAAAAGCGTCTTTTTTGTTCCGCCTTTTTCCGCGATGGTTTTCACCTGAACCTCCACCACGATATTCTCTGGCAGATTAAGCCGGGTTTTGGGTCTGAGAATTCCATCCCGAAAAACAGCTTGTACCGTGATCGTCTCCATAACAGCCTCCAATCCAATTATACGCCAACAAAGCATAAAAAAGCCTCGCGGACTATCCTCCGCGAGGCATATCATCTTTCCGACCTTCTTATATTTCAGCCTCGCTCATAAATCACTTTTCCCTCTCTCAGGGCCGAGCGCAATACTGTCCCCACCAGATTGCCACGCCGCCGAATTTCATCCGGTGTGGTGACAAGTATATCCTTTGCCGCCGGAAAACCCGCCAATGCACGCCGGATTTCCACCGCCGCCTGCCGGCGATCAACCGTTCCCGGCAAAACAACCAGTAGATCCACGTCGCTCAACTGGGCCGCATCGCCGCGCGCCTGCGAGCCAAAGAGGATAACCTGCACCGGATCGAAACGGCGCACAATTCGTCCGGTCATATCAGCGAGAAGAGTCTGAGTCACCATCATGAACCAATTATACAACACACCGCCCCCTCCCGGCCCCCCTTTCATCCCCCCATTTTCGCAGAACTGCGCGAAAATGGGGGGACAGAGGGGGGCAGAATTTGGGGGAGGAGAAGCGCTTCATAGCGACAATGCGGGAATCGTCTGCGCAATCAAAAGGCCCCGCATCTCTGCGAGGCCTCTTCACTGCTTACTAATCACTGAACACTGATCACTGCCCTACGTGCCTTCCTCCCACGAATTCAAATACTTGACCTGCTCCTCGGTCAGCGTGTCAATCTTCACGCCCATGGCTTCCAGCTTGATGCGGGCGATCTCGGCGTCAATATCTGCCGGCACGGAGTAGACTCGCTTCTCCAATTTGCCGGCGTTCTTGACCATGTACTCGGCCGCCAAAGCCTGGTTCGCAAAGGACATGTCCATGACCGAGGCCGGGTGGCCTTCGGCGGCTGCCAGGTTGATCAGGCGGCCCTCGCCCAGCAGGTTGATATGGCGGCCATCTTTCAGCTCATACTGCTCGACGAACGGGCGCACCAGCTTCGGCTCACCCTTCGAGAGTTCCTTCAGCGCCGGGATGTTGATCTCGACGTTGAAGTGGCCGGAGTTGGCGACGATGGCATTATCCTTCATCGCCTCGAAGTGATGCCGGTCCACTACGTTGATATCTCCGGTCAGGGTGACGAAGATATCGCCGATCCTAGCCGCCTTTTCCATTGGCATGACTTGGAACCCGTCCATGACCGCTTCGAGCGCCTTGAGCGGGTCCACCTCGGTGACGATGACCAGCGCGCCCATGCCGCGCGCCCGCGAGGCCAGGCCGCGCCCGCACCAGCCGTAACCGGAGACGACAAAGTTCTTGCCCGCCAGCAGGATGTTCGTCGCCCGGACGATGCCGTCAACGGTGGACTGTCCCGTGCCATAGCGGTTGTCGAAGAAGTGCTTGGTCATGGCGTCGTTGACCGCCATGACCGGGAATTCCAACATCCCATCCGCGGCCATGGCGCGCAGGCGGATGACGCCGGTGGTGGTCTCCTCGGTGCCGCCGATGATGCCGGGCAGCAGCTCGCGCCGCTCCTTGTGGATGGTGCTGACCAGGTCGGCGCCGTCGTCCATGGTCATGTGCGGCTTGTGGTCGAGCGCCGCGGCAATGTGCTTGTAATAGGTGACGTTGTTCTCGCCCTTGATGGCAAAGACCGGCACCTCGAACTGGTTGACCAGCGCAGCCGCCACGTCATCCTGCGTGGAGAGCGGGTTGGAGGCGGTCAGCACCAGGTCCGCGCCGCCAGCGACCAGCGTGCGCGCCAGGTTGGCGGTCTCGGTGGTGACGTGCAGGCAGGCCGAGAGGCGCACGCCCTTGAGCGGTTTCTCTTTCTCGAAGCGCTCGCGGATCATGCGCAGGACGGGCATCTCGTGCTCGGCCCATTCGATCCGCCGCCGGCCGCCCTCGGCGAGGTTGATATCTTTGATGTCAAAGTTGCTCATCTGTTTCTCCTTTTTCGAGAAAATAGAGATTAAAGATCAGTGGAGCAGGAGAGACTACTCTCTATTCTCTGCTCTCTAATAACTTGTCCAACCTGCCCCTATCGTCGAAATGTTTCCGAAAGCGCGCCACGAACTCCGCGCGGGTATATGAATGATTCTGCGGCCCTTTCTGCTCCAGGCAGTATGTGGCGGCCAGCGCGCCCACCTGCGCGCACAGTTCCCAGCTCCAGCCGTGGGCGTAACCGGTCAGGAAGCCGCCGCGGAAGGCATCCCCCACGCCGGTCGGGTCAACGATGCGCTCCGGCGGCGCGACCGGGACATTGTACTCCCTGCCACCGGCATAGACGGACGAACCGTCCACCCCGCGCGTGATGACCAACACTTCCACGTGCCCGAGCATGGCAGCCAGGTCGTGACCGGTCTTCTTGGAAATCAATTCGAACTCATAATCGTTGACGAACAGGAAGTGCGCACATTCCAAGTCACGCGCCAACTCCGCGCCCTCCAGCCGCAGCACCTGCTGGCTGGGGTCGTAGAGATAGGGGATGTTCAACTCACGGCACTCGGCGGCGAATTTGGTCATCGCCTCCGGCGCGTTAGGCGAGACGATGACCAGGTCGGGACGCGGCCGGACCTCGGTCAGGCTCTGCTGCGCCGCGAATCCCATCGCCCCGGGCGAGAACGAGGCGATCTGCGCGTTGACCTGATCCGTGGTGGCGAAAAACGAGGCGGTGAACACGCCGGGGACAACCTTCACCAGCGTAGTGTCCACACCTTTCTCTTCCAGCCAGGCGCGGTATTCCTCGAAATCCTCGCCAACTGTCGCCATGATGCGCGGACGCCCGCCGAGCAAAGCCATGCTGTAAGCGATGTTCGGAGCCACGCCGCCGCGCTGGCGGGACATCGAATCCACCAGGAACGATAGGCTGATCTTCTCCAGCCGTTCGGGCAGGAACTGATCTTTGAACAGGCCGGGAAAGGTCATCAGGTAATCGTAGGCGACGGAGCCGGTGAGGAGGATGTCCATGTTGTTCAAACCTCGTTTTACGAAAGGGCACAGGTAGACAAGTAAACAGGTACACAGGTAAACAGGTACATGCAACGTGTCCACTTGTCTGCTTGTCTACTTGTTTACGTGTTTACTTGTTTACCTGTCTACTTTTTTACATACTTCGGCAAATTCTCATTGAAAGGTGGATACACAATCCCATTCTCCGTGACAATTGCCGTTATCAAACGTGCCGGCGTCACATCGAAGGCTGGGTTGCGCGCCCGCGCCCCCTGCGGGGTGACACGCTCGCCATGCAATTGTATATCCAAAACTTCCTGCGGGTCGCGCTCCTCGATGGGGATTTGCCTGCCATCTTCGAGCGAAAGGTCAATCGTGGAGGTCGGCGCCACCGAATAGACCGGTACGCCGTTATCGTGCGCGGCCAGCGCCAGCATGTAGGTGCCGATCTTGTTGGCCACGTCGCCGTTGGCAGCGATGCGGTCCGCGCCGAAGAAGACTTTTTGCGCCTGGCCGCTGCGCAGGAAATACCCGGCCATATTATCGGAGATGATTTCATAGCGAATGCCGTACTGCTCCAGCTCCCAGGCCGTCAGCCGCGCACCCTGCAAGCGCGGACGGGTCTCATCCACCAGCACGTGGAGGCGCTTGCCTTGCTCATGCGCCATGCGGATGACGCCCAGC
>MNXK01000061.1 GCA_001872165.1 Anaerolineae bacterium CG2_30_58_95 | reverse complement strand
CCGGGCTGGGCTGTCTCAGCCCGCTGGCGAACGATTGGCCGAATACCTGGAAGGCTCTCGCGGCTGGGATTTCCGGCGTTGCGCCGATCACCCATTTCGATGCCAGCTGCTATAAGACCCGCTTTGCCGCCGAAGTAAAGGATTTTGACCCGGCCGCGCTTCTCGGTTCGAAAGAAGCGCGCCGAATGGATCGCTTTACTCAGTTCGCGCTGGCTGCCGCCTTGCAAGCAGTCGAGCATTCTGGTTTGAAAATTGACGAGAGCAACCGCGACCGGGTCGGCGCGCTGATCGGGACGGGCATCGGCGGCGTTTCCACCATGACTGAGCAGTTGACCGTGCTCGCCGAGCGCGGACCGGATCGCGTCAGCCCGTTCCTGGTGCCGATGATGCTGGCGGATACCGCTCCCGGTATCATCGCCATCCATTTGGGTATACGCGGCCCGAATATGGCCGTTACTACGGCCTGCGCTACCGGCTCGAACGCGATCGGCGAGGCGGCTGAGATGATCCGCCGCGACTCAACCGACGTGATGCTGGCGGGGGGAGCGGAGGCGGCGGTCGTCCCGCTGGCTTTGGCCGGCCTGGGCGTGATGAAGGCCCTCTCGACGCGCAACGACCAGCCGCAGCGGGCTTCGCGTCCCTTCGACCTGAATCGGGACGGTTTCGTCGTCGGCGAAGGCGCCGCCGTTCTGGTGTTGGAGTCGCTCGAATATGCACAGGCGCGCGGCGCGCGGATACTGGCCGAAGTCACGGGATACGGCACGTCCGACGATGCCTATCATATTTCCGCGCCGGCTGAGAACGGCGCGGGCGCCGCCTTGTGCATGAGACTGGCATTGGAAAGCGCCAATCTCCGCCCGGAGGATATTGACTACATCAACGCGCATGGCACTTCCACGACGCTCAATGATAAATCCGAGACCGCCGCCATCAAGACCGTCTTCGGCGCGCAGGCGTATAAGGTCCCAATTTCATCTACCAAATCCATGACCGGGCACCTGTTGGGGGCCTCCGGCGCGCTGGAGGCGTCTGTCTGCGTCCAGGTCATCCAGGATGGCCTCTTGCCGCCCACGATCAATTACGAAACGCCGGATCCCGAATGCGATTTGGACTACGTGCCCAACCAGGCGCGCCAGAAGACTGTGCGGAACGTGATGTCCAATTCGTTTGGCTTTGGCGGCCATAATGCCACGCTCATTTTGAGCCGGTTCGAGTTTTAAACGCAACCCCCAAAAAGCGGGGGCAGGCAGACACCAGGGACACACTGACCCTTTGTGCTCTTCGTGTTTAAAGGAGTTTTTATGTCTTACGCGCATATTACGGGCTGGGGGATGGCAGCGCCCAACCGTGTATTGACCAACGCCGAACTGGAACGTATGGTCGAGACTAATGACGAGTGGATTGTCGAACGTACCGGCATTCGCGAACGACACATCGCCCGCGACGGCGAGACGCCTTCTACGTTGGCGGTCGAGGCGTCCTGGAAGGCGCTCAGCATTGCCAATCTCAAGCCCAACGATCTGGATTTGATCATCTGCGCTACCTCTACGCCCGAATACATTTTTCCGGCCACAGCCTGTCTGGTGCAGAATAAACTCGGCGCGACCCGCGCCGGCGCGTTCGATTTGCTGGCCGCTTGCACCGGATTCATCTATGCTCTCGACATGGCTGCGCAAGCCATCCGCTCCGGCTCGATCGAGTCTGCGCTGGTCATCGGCGCAGAGACGCTTTCCCGCTTCGTCAACTGGAAAGATCGCAATACCTGCATCTTGTTTGGGGATGGCGCTGGCGCGTTCGTACTGCAGGCCAGCGAAGAACCGGGCGGCATCCTTTCAGCCGTGTTACATTCAGATGGTTCGGGTGGGGATCTGATCTCGCTGCCCGCTGGCGGAAGCCGGCATCCGGCCAGTGAGGCGACCATCCGCAATGAGATGCACTACATTCACATGGACGGGCGTGGAGTGTTCCGTTTCGCCACGCGCATTATGGCGCAGGCGACGCGTGAAGCGATCAGCGCGGCCGGCTTGCAGCTTCAGGATGTGCGCTGGATCATACCGCACCAGGCCAACCTGCGCATCATCGAAGCCGCAGCGCGCGGCCTGAAAATGCCGCTGGAGAAGTTCATTGTCAACATTGACCGCTATGGCAACACTTCCACTGCTTCCATCCCAATCGCGGTGTGCGAGGCGGTCGCGGATGGCAGGTTGAAAGCAGGCGATAAGATCGTCTTGCCCAGTTTCGGCGCCGGTCTGACCTGGGGCGCGTTGGCCGTTCAATGGAGCGGCCCGCTGCCGGTCGAGCGCAAGGTCCGCCCGGCGTACTACCGCATCCTTGCCCGCCTGCGCTCGTTCTTGCGTCGAATGTGGCTGCGCCTCGAGGGTTGGATCTGGGGAAGGGACAAAGTATAGCCAATTCAGGCGGATTGTGGTAAATTCAATAAATCACGAATCGAGATGGGGCGCACCTCTGTGATTTACTGAAATTTGTGGGTGACCGCCGTGCTTTCGACGGTCATCACCCAAAAGGAGTTCGATATGTCTTTACGTGATTTTGGTCTACCCGAGCTTTTGCTCATCCTGTTGATCGTCGTTCTGCTCTTTGGCCCCGGGCGCATTGGCAAGCTGGCCGGTGAACTGGGCAAGGGCATCCGCTCTTTCCGGGACGGTATTACTGGCAAGGATGGTGAGGATAAAGGAGAGAAGGATCAAGCTGAAGCCAGCGCCCCGCCAGAGGGAGAAAAATAACAAGCAGCCATGAGAGAGACAGGCTCTTTGCCCGTAGGCAGAGAGCTTTTTTTATGCGGAAGGGAGTATGACGAAACTGCATTTCCTTGACCCCCATCCAGCCGGACACCCGGCCGTTCTTCTGCTGCACGGCCTGGGCGCGAACAGCGCTTCCTGGACCCTGCAACTGCCGCCGCTGATCGAGGCCGGATTCCGCCCGATAACCCCCGACGCGCCAGGATTCAGCCGCTCCCCTTATGATGGTAAAGGCTGGAGCATCCCAGCCGCTGCGCAGGCCATGGCCGACCTGCTCGCCGAACTCCAGGCCGGCCCGGCGCACATCGTTGGCATTTCCATGGGGGGTGTGATTGCCCAGCAAATGGTTTTCGACTTTCCGCAGTTGATTCGCAAACTGGTGCTGGTCAGCACTTTTGCTGCCCTGCGCCCGGAAAGTTTGGGCAGTTGGGCGTATCTCCTCGGCCGGTTTGTGATGGTGCACACGCTGGGATTACCGGCCCAGGCCAAAGTGGTGGCGCGGCGAATTTTCGCTCTGGCGGAGCAGGAGGAATTGCGGCAGATGTTGATCACCACCATTACGCAATCTGATCCGCGCGCCTATCGCGCCGCCATGCGCGCATTGGCTTTATTCGATTCGAGGAAACGTTTGGCTGAAATAAAGGTCCCTACATTGGTCATCACCGCTGATCGGGATACCACTGTGCCTCCGCCGCGCCAGAAACTGCTTGTCGAAGGCATCCCCGGCGCGCGGCAGGTGGTCATTTCCAACGCCGGTCATGCCGTCAGCGTGGAGCAGCCGGAGGCGTTCAACCGGGAATTATTTGCTTTCTTGCAAGAATAAACAGAAACTTGCTCTCAAACTAATCCCGAAAAGTCAACCGCTTTGTCTGACCAGTCTTTTGCCTGCACGGAAAGCAGTAGTCGCTGTTTGGGATTCTGGCTGGCTTCGTCCCACGCGCGTTGCCAGAGTGAAATCATGGTTTGTATTCGGACGAGTTCAGCGGCGGTTTCTGGCGGGGTGTCGGCGGCTGTCCACTCGATGAGATGTTTGGCTTCGTCTAGTAAATTAGCGACAATTGTTGCTTCAGTTGACTTTCTGGCAGAGGATGAAATACGTCCAAGTGTGGCGGCGAGTCCACCCAAGCGGCGGGGGAGTGGGTCGCGCAAAAAGCGTTCGCGGAGTTTTTCTTGGCGTACTTTATCCATTGGATTCAAATTGATTGAGGAACTCGCGCGCAGTGATAATGGGAATGGAGCGGAAATTTTCGAGATTGAGCAGGTGTTTATCGCCGCTCACGATGAAGTCAACTTGTCCAGCAATCGCGGCTTCGAGAAATTTGTCGTCTTTGGGATCGGGCTGAATGCCAGAAACACGTTCTTCGGGTTTTACGAATTTCGCTTTGCGATAGATGCGTCCTGTGATTACTGCGATTGTGCGAGATTTCAGGTGTAAATTTGGCCGTTGCAGGATATCCAGGTATTCGGACACGATTTCTTCGCTGATATTGGTATCGAGGATGACGCGCTTCATTTACCGTCTCGCACGGCGCGAATTTCAGCATCAATTACGTCCTGTGTGATATTGTATTTTTGGGCGGTGGCGCGGGCGTCTTTGATGGCTTCATCATATTCCCGTTCCAGTTCATCGTCGTCCTTCACGCCGATTTTTAAAAAGCGGATGAACGCCAACACATCCGCGCGGCGAGATTCTGACAATGTTGAAATTTCATTTACAAGAGTTTGTTCAAAAGTAGTCATGGGATACCTCTATCGAAATTCTATGAAGATGCGCTCAGGCACGTTTTTCTCCCGTCATGTACAGGTCGTGATTCTCGGCGAAATCCTCAGGCGCGTCAATTTTGATGGCTTTCAGGTTTGCCATCAAACTTTTATTCTTTGACTTCGATTTTGGTTGAACTATCTTCTGTTTGATGAACTCATATACTTCGGAAAGTTCTTTTCGGTTCAACCGTTCGATCTCTGCTTTTACCAGTTCGGGGGTAACCATAAGTTGCTCCTTTCTTTTCTGCCTCAATTATACAACCTTACCGTTCCACCAACTTCCCAACCTTCAAACCTTCCAGCGTGCCAACGCCCGAAGCGAACATTGTGACCTCAATCTGCCTCTTTGTCAACCTCATCATCTCAACGGCTTTCTCTGTTGAAATCGCGGCGGCTTTCAGGAATTGACCGGCCAAACCGCCCAGCGTTGCGCCCAGGGCGATGCACTTGGCAA